>JAAYAE010000325.1 GCA_012719555.1 Acholeplasmataceae bacterium
TAATAACTATCTATTGATAGTATATCAATAGAGCTCTCAAAAGTAAAGTATATATTAAGTTATTGTATTTTTAAGCACAGCAAATATTCTTCATATGTAGTATAATTACAATATAAGATTAAACGATGAGGTGAAGAATATGTTTGATGTAGCAATTATAGGTGGAGGACCGGCTGGTTTGTCTGCAGCAGTAACAGCTTCTGTACGCAACAAAAAGGTTGCAATATTCGATTCCAGTAACTTTAGCCCTCATTTACGTAAAGCGTGGATGGTGCACAATTACTTAGGTCTTGCTAATATTACAGGCGAAGAATTGATGAATAAGTTTGTGGAGCACGCCATGAGCTTTAAACCTGAAGTTATTAAAAGCAAGGTTATAGGCATAACCGAAGGTGAAGGTGGTTTCACTATAGGAACTGCCGGCGAAATTTATCAGGCAAAAACAATAATCCTTTCGGTGGGGACTTCTCATTCTGAGACTATGAATGGCGAAAGAGATTTTTTAGGTAAGGGTGTTAGTTATTGTGCCACTTGCGATGGTTATTTTTACAAAGGAAAAGTGGTAGCGGCAGTTTCTACTATTCCTTCGGCCTTAGAAGAAGTGGAGTATTTGGCGGAAATTTGCTCTGAGGTAAAGTTTTTGCCTTTGTACAAATTAACGGAAGCACCAAAACATAGCAATATTACTGTGATTTCAGATAAACCAACAGGCATTACAGGAACCGATCGTGTTACTGGGTTGTCTACAACCGGTGAGTATCAGCCGGTTCAGGGCGTATTTATTTTCCGTGAAACAGATCCTATTGAGAACTTGCTGCCTGACTTGCAGTTAAGAGGAAAATCTATTTTGGTTGATGAACAAATGAGTACGAATATTGCCGGACTTTTTGCGGCAGGAGACTGTACGGGCCAGCCCTATCAGATCAGCAGAGCTACGGGGCAGGGACTTGTAGCAGCTATTGGTGCGGTAAGCTATTTGGCTAAAAATTTCAAGTAACAACATTATGAGAAGCTACAACATTTTACTTGATATATTTTTGTGAGAGAACTAAGACTATTTTTTCTCTTGCTAAATCCAGCTTTACTATGTATAATAATTTTGTAATGATAACTGAATACGGTGGGATGATGGTTGAAAGAGAGACTGTTTAGATACAGCGCCGAAGGGGCAAGTTACTTTGTAAAAACTCTCAGGCAAAAGAATTTCAATCGGACTAACCTCTGGGAGTAAAATAATTTGTAACAACGCAGTTATTAATTCTCTCATATGCACACAGAGACAAAGAAGTGGACACTTCATGTCTCTGTTTTTTGTTATCTAAAAATATTAGGGGGGCAAACAAATGGAAGGAAAAAAGACACCATTATATGACACACATGTGAAATATGGTGGAAGGATTGTCGAGTTTGGTGGTTGGTTATTGCCTGTTCAGTATTCGGGAGTCATAGCCGAGCATAAAGCGGTTCGTACTTGCGCAGGGCTCTTTGATGTTTCACACATGGGTGAGATTTGGGCAGAGGGGCAAGAAGCTTTTGCTTTCTTACAAAACCTTGTGACTAATGATCTGACGGATTTAGAAGTTGGACAAAGCAGATATTCTCCAATGTGCTACAAAGATGGGGGAACTGTTGATGATCTTTTAATTTACAAGTTTGGACCTGAAAAATACTTAATAGTAGTTAATGCGGCGAATATAGAAAAAGATTGGAACTGGATGCAAGAGAATATAGGCTCCTTTAAAGTTGAATTGGTTAATAAATCAGATGCAACAGGGCAGCTGGCCTTGCAGGGACCCAAAGCGTTAGAAATTTTAGAAAAATTAACTAGTGCTCCTGTTGGTAATATAGGATACTACCATTTTATGGCTGATGTTATGGTAGCAGGGAAAAATACCATTGTTTCCCGCACAGGTTATACAGGGGAAGATGGGTTTGAAATTTATTGTGAGGCAAGTGATGCTCCTGTTTTATGGGAAGCTATCATGGAGGCCGGGAAATCAGAGGGGATTTTACCAACTGGATTAGGGTGCCGTGACACGTTGCGTTTTGAGTGTTGCATGCCTTTGTATGGGCATGAGTTATCACAAGAAATTACGCCTCTGATGGCAGGACTTGGCATGTTTGTAAAATTAGACAAAGATGCTTTTAATGGTAAAGACCCTTTAGTAGCACAAAAAGCTAATGGTTTGCCTAAAAGAGTAATGGGAGCAGAGATTACAGGCAGGGGAATTGCCAGAGCTGGATTTCCTGTACAATGCGATGGTAAAGTTATTGGGTACGTGACTACAGGCTCTCCTGCGCCTACCTTGGGTAAAAATATGGCCCTAGTGCTTATTGATACAGCTTATGCGACAATTGGTAAAGAAATATTTATTGATGTGCGTGGGAAATATATTCCAGCAGTTATAGTAAAAAAACCATTTTATAAACGTACAAAATAATTTTATAAAAATACTTGCACTAGGAGTGCCTGAAAACCAAAAAACATTAAAAGGAGAGATTGTTATGAAAATTCCAGCAGAGTTAAAGTATTCCAGTGATCATGAATGGGTAAAAGTTGAAGGCAATAAAGCAACTATAGGTATTACCGATTTTGCCCAAGACCAATTAGGCGATGTAGTATTTGTAGAGGTTCCGGCACTAGATACTGAACTTAATGCGACTGAGGGCTTGGGAACAATAGAATCTGTCAAAGCTGTTTCAGATGTTTATTCTCCTGTTTCCGGCAAAGTTGTTGAAGTTAATGAACAATTAGAAGATGCTCCACAATTAATTAATGAAGACGCATATGGTAAAGGTTGGATTTGTGTAGTTGAATTGTCAAATACTGCAGAATTAAATGATTTATTAAATGCCGCTGATTATGAAAAGCTATTGTTGGAGGAGGCATAACCTATGACATGGAGTTATCTGCCACACACGGCAGAGGATAGAGCGGAAATGTTGGCAGCTATTGGTGTTAAGGATACAATGGAACTTTATGCTGATGTGCCTGATAGTATTCGCCTTCACCGTCCTCTTGCTTTGGGTGAACCTTTAAGTGAAAGAGAAGTAGCTGCATATTTTAAAAAGCAAGCAGCTGCTAA
>JAAYAE010000326.1 GCA_012719555.1 Acholeplasmataceae bacterium
GAAGTACGTAAAGATTGGAAAGTTTATGGTATTGAGTTTTCTAAAGGTAAAACTACAAAACCACTATTTGAAAAGGGAATAACAAAAGAAACAGGTACAACTGTAACTTTTTGGCCTGATGATTCCATTTTTACTGACACTGTTTATAGCTATGAAACATTACGTTTACGTATTAGAGAACTTGCTTTTTTAAATAAGGGAATAAAAATTGAATTGTTGGATGAGAGAACAGGAGATACAGAGACTTTTCATTATGAAGGCGGTATTGCTTCTTTTGTTGAATATTTAAATAAGTCTAAAGATCCTATTCATGATAAACCTATCTATATCGAAGGCGAATAGGATACAAATATAGTTGAAGTAGCACTTCAGTATACTGATAGCTATACTGAAAATATTTACACTTTTGTTAATAATATTAACACCGAAGAAGGCGGAACTCATTTAAGTGGTCTAAAACAAGCATTAACAAGGACTATCAATGATTACGCCAGAAAAAATAATATTTTAAAAGAGGCAGAAGAAAATCTTAGTGGTGATGATGTTCGTGAGGGTTTAACAGCAGTTATTAGTTTAAAAGTAAGAGATCCTCAGTTTGAAGGTCAGACTAAAACTAAGCTTGGAAACAGTGAATTACGCGGTATAGTTGATGGGCTTGTAAGTGACGGTTTAGGAGAATATTTTGAGGAAAATCCAGCTGTAGCTAAAAAAGTTGTAGAAAAATCTATCATTTCTGCACGGGCTCGGGCAGCAGCACGTAAGGCAAGAGATTTAACACGCCGTAAGGGTGCGTTAGAAATGAGTTCTTTACCGGGTAAGTTAGCAGATTGTTCTAGTCGTAATGCGGAAGAGACAGAAATATATATCGTTGAAGGTGATTCTGCAGGTGGCAGCGCCAAGCAGGGAAGAGATCGTATGTTTCAAGCAATATTGCCTTTGCGGGGAAAAATTTTAAATGTTGAGAAGTCTCGTTTAGACAAAATGTTAAACAATAATGAAATTAGATCTATGATTACTGCTTTTGGCAGCGGTATTGGTAATGAATTTGATCTTTCTAAAGCTCGCTATGGAAAAGTTATTATTATGACAGATGCTGATGTTGATGGTGCGCATATTCGTACATTACTTTTAACATTTTTTTATCGTTTTATGCTTCCTATGTTGAAAGCTGGTCATGTTTATATTGCTCAACCTCCTTTGTATTTGATTCGCAAAGGTCAAAAGCACACTTATGCATATAGTGATGATGAGTTGCAAATAAAGTTAAATGAAGCCGGCAGGGAAAACAATCTCTATGTTCAACGTTACAAAGGTTTAGGTGAAATGAATCCGGAGCAATTGTGGGAAACTACCATGGATCCAGCCAAAAGAACTGTATTACAAGTTCATTTAGAAGATGCTATGAGGGCTGATGAAATTTTTTCCATACTTATGGGAGATAAAGTAGAGCCAAGACGGCAATTTATTGAAGATAATGCCGGAAAAGTTCGTAATTTAGATTTATAGTCAAAGGCTGGTATATAATGGATTCTGTAGAAGTAAAATTGCCTCAGGGAATTTTGCAATTGACATCTTGCCATAAAAACAAAATATTATTAGTTGCCGGTGGAAGAAAACCGGAAATGCCTTGGCTTAAATTCACAAAATCAGATAATACTGTTTATGCAGTTGATAGGGGATTAGATTATTGTTTGGAAGCAAATTTCTTTCCCAAAATGGTTTATGGTGATAAAGACAGCTCTGATCCAATAAATTGGCTTAAGGCGGAAAAAGCAGGAACTGAATGTATTTCTTTTTTGCCGGCAAAGGATGATACGGATTTACAACTTTTGGTAGGTGATTTACCCAGTGAGAGTTTATTAACGGCTACAGGTGTTTGGGGTGGCAGAGCCGATCATTTATACGCTAATATTTTTAGTTTATTAGCATATAAAGAGAAAAAAAAATCTCAGGTTATATTAGCAGATCAACAAGAAATAATGGTTCTATTGAGCGCCGGTGAAGAAGCAACTTTTATTCAAAGCGAAAAAGCCCTAGTAGTTTCTTTGTTACCACTCAATGATATTAATCAAGTATCTATTACTGGTGTTAGGTGGCCATTAATAAAAGCAACTTTGCAGAAAAGTAAACCTTATGCTATTAGTAATGAAATAGAGGAAAGTAAGGTAAAAGTAACTTGCCACAGCGGATGTATAGGATTTTACCTGAATTTTGAAGGTGGGGAATAATATTAGTGGAACAAATGGATCTGACTACGTTAATCTTCTTGGTAATAGCTGCATTTATAGATTCGTTTATTGATTCTACTGTTGGTGGTGGCGGGTTAATTTCTACACCGGCGCTTTTGGCTACCGGCATGCCAGTAGCCTTTGCTTTAGGAACTAATAAAGTAGCTGCTATGATGGGCTCATTTACCAGTGTAGTAGCTTTTTGGCGGGCGGGAAAGATAAATAAAAAAATGGTTTTACATTTAATGCCTTTATCTTTTTTGGGTTCAGCTATAGGCGCTTATGTAGTTTACATGTTGCCGGCTGTTTTTATGAAAAATATTATTGTTGTTTTACTAGTAGCAGTTGCTATTTATACATATTTTCGTAAAGATTGGGGCGATGTTGCCCATGTTAAAAAATTTTCTAAAACTATTTTAGTTGGAACAATTTTTATGGCTTTGGCATTAGGGTTTTATGATGGTTTTTTTGGACCGGGAACAGGATCTTTTTTGATTTTTGGTTTTTTGTTTTTAGGATATGATTTTGTAACAGCGGCTGGCAATGCTAAAGCATTGAATTTTGCTAGTGGTGCGGGAGCTCTAGTCTCTTTTGCCGTAGCAGGAACAGTCTATTGGAACTATGGAATTGCCATGGGAATAAGTATGATTTTAGGTGCAATTGTTGGTTCTAAAGTAGCTATTACCAAAGGGGCTAGTTATGTACGACCGCTATATTTAATTGTGACTACATTGTTAGTCGGCAAGCAAGTATATGAATTATTATTTAAATAATTGAGATTAATATATAAGGATTGGTGATAGTGTGGATGAGAAGCAGATAGCAAGTAAAGTTATACCTGTTTTTGTTGAGGATGAAATGCAAAAATCCTACATTGATTACGCTATGAGTGTTATAGTACAGCGTGCTTTGCCGGATGTTCGTGATGGTTTAAAGCCGGTACATCGCCGGATTCTTTATGCTATGCAAGAAGCGGGTATGACTCCTAATAAAGCTTATAAAAAGTCGGCGCGTATAGTCGGCGATGTTTTAGGTAAATACCATCCCCATGGTGATACCTCTGTTTACGATGCTATTGTACGATTAGCGCAAACTTTCTCCACTCGTTATTTATTTGTAGATGGACATGGCAATTTTGGTTCAGTAGATGGTGACCCAGCTGCTGCTATGCGTTATACAGAAGTGCGTATGGGCAAAATTGCTGAAGAAATGCTGGAAGATATTGAAAAAGATACTGTAGACTTTGTTCCTAACTATGATTAGTCTTTAAAAGAACCAACAGTTTTACCCTCTAAGGTTCCTGCACTTTTAATTAATGGTTCCGCAGGTATAGCTGTAGGTATGGCTACTAATATTCCTCCTCATAATTTGGGAGAAGTAGTTGATGGTTTAGTTATGCTTATTGATAATCCCGAGGTAGAGATTGCGGACTTAATGACGGCCATTAAGGGTCCTGATTTTCCAACAGGAGCTATTATTTTAGGTAATGTGGGAATTCAAAGTGCTTATACAACAGGTCGTGGGGTAATTAAAGTTCGTGCTCAGGCAACAATTGAGCCTATGCCAAAAAATAAAAATAAAATTATAGTGACTGAGATTCCTTACCAAGTTAATAA
>JAAYAE010000327.1 GCA_012719555.1 Acholeplasmataceae bacterium
CTATGCAACAGAAAAACATTTGTTGACAGCAGAATAAAGCAGTTAAGTTGCAATAATTGCAACTTAACGAGCAGCATCGATTTCATCGAAGTGCAGCTTTTGCTTCGCAAAGTGCAGCTGTTCCTGCGGAACGTGCAGTATTGGAAGCGATGCTTCCAAAGTTAAGGAAAGTTTTTGTTCCAAAAACTTAAACTTGTGCAAATCATCATGTTGTATTCTTTTCATTAAGTTATTAGTTTTATTAATTCTAGTTTTCGAATGAAAACTTCAATAACTTTCGAGCTTGCTCGAAAAGCTGCACTCCACGCAGTGGAAGCTGCACTACGGCAAAGCCGTAACTGCACTTTGCCGTAGGCAAATCTGCACAAGTATGTTAGCCTACGGCTAACTTCACTGCTCGAAGAGCACTTCACTTGTAGCTCTGCTACAACTTCACTGAGAACTATGTTCTCACTTCACTGCTTTTAATAAGGGGGGTTTTTAAATGAGTAAAACATTAGAAATGGTTTTTAAAGATGTAGCCGGTAAGACAAAAAATATCAGCGTTGCTGATCCACGTGAGGATATCACCAAGGCTGAGGTAAAAGGTGTAATGGAAGGCTTGATTACTGATAAAGCATTTGTTACTACTAATGGCGATTTGGCCGAAGTGTCTGCAATTAGAGTGAGCTCTGTTGAAGACTTGGCTTAAAGAATTAGTATGGATAATTCTTTCTTCGCGACACAAATCGCAAACTACGGGTTCCCCATGGTTTTATCTTGGTTCCTTTTGGTCAGGATGGAAACGAAACTGGAGAAACTAACAGTTGGTATTAATGAACTGCGAGACAGTATCAGTAAACTGAATAATTAAGTAAGTAAAGGCCACTCACAAATAATGTGAGTGGCCTTTTGCAAAGTAGTGAAGTGAAAGGGCAGCGAAGTTGCACAAAAGTGCAAGTGAAGCAGAAAGACAGTGAAGTTGTACAATTAAGTTGAATCCGCTTAGTCTCTACTAGTAGGAGAGGTGGCATCAGTGGGTTACTGATGGCGGAGAGGTTTGTGAAAAATTGTGCAGCATCCGCTAACGCGGAAGTGCAGTTTTTGCTCCGCAAAGTGCAGCTGTTCCTGCGGAACGTGCAGTATTGGAAGCACTGCTTCCAAAGTTAAGGAAAGTTTCTTTCAAAAACTTGAACTTATGAAAAGATTTAAATTTGTCTTGCCTTTTATGGTTTTATTAATTTCTAGTTTTCGTTTACGAAAAAAACCATAACTTTCGAGCAAGCTCGAAAAGCTGCACTCCACGCAGTGGAAGCTGCACTACGGCTTTGCCGTAACTGCACTTTGCCGCAGGCAAATCTGCACATGTTTTTATACGCTGCACTTCACTTGTAACGAAGTTACAACTTCACTGGAAACTCTGTTTCCACTTCACTGCATTTATAGCTTCATGTGTTTTAAAACTTTCTGTTGACAGTTTTTATAGGTAATAGTATAATTCATAGCTATATAGTATGATTATAATTAGAAAAAGAGGTGTTATTATGAAGCTTAAAAAGCTATTAATTTCTGCTGGTATTTTTGCCATATTTGCCATGGCTTTAGTAGGGTGTGGAAATACAAAACCTGCTGAAGATAACCAGAAAGAAATAAAAATTGGTGCTACTGCCGGTCCTCATGCCGAGGTTGTGGAAGCTGTTGCCAAAGAGGCAAAAAAACAAGGGATAAACGTAAAAGTTGTGGAATTTACCGACTATATTACGCCTGATAAAGCGTTGGCAAGCGGTGATATAGATTTGGACAGTTACCAACATTTACCATTTCTTCAAAACTTTAATAAACAAAACAATTCTGATTTAGTGCCAATTACCAATACGATTTTAATGCGTATGGGAATTTATAGCGATAAAGTACATGACATTAAGGATATTCCAAAGGGTGGTATCGTTGCTATACCAAATGATCCAACTAATGGTGGCCGTGGCCTTATGCTTTTGCAAAAAGCGGGGGTTATTAAATTAAAAGACGGTGTTGGGTTTAAGGCTACTGTTAGTGATATAGCTGAAAATCCTAAGAATTTGCAATTTAAAGAACTTGAGGCTGCGCAATTGCCTCGTAGTCTTGCTGATGTGGATGCTGCTGTAATAACAATGAATTATGTTATGAGTGCAGGGTTAGATGTAAACAAACAGGGTATTTTCTTGGAAGCAAAAGATGAGCCTTTGGCCGTTATGGTTTTAGCAGCACGAAATAAAGATAAAGATAATGCAACGTACAAGAAAATAGCTGAGATATTCCACTCTGCAGCTGTAAAGCAATTTATTGCCGACAAATATAAGGGAACAATTGTTCCTGCGGAATAAATATAGCACTATATAATAACGGAAAAAATACACCCCAAAGCAATAGTTGTTGTGCTGAATTAATGTATCCAGCTAACAATAATTGAAAAGGGTGTATTTTTGTATTTTCTAACCGAAAATTAATAAATTAAATGTGCTAAGGCATAACCTACAACACAGCCGGTAGTGACACCTATAAGACCGGGCATGATAAAGCTATGGTTTATTATGAAGGACCCGATTCTAGTTGTACCGGAACGATCAAAGCCAATACAGGCAAGGTCAGAAGGGTAAGTAGGTAGAATAAAGTAGCCATAGCAGGCAGGCATGAAGGATACTATTATTAGAGGATCAACCCCAACGCTAAGAGCCATGGGTACAATAACTGCAACGGCCGCCGCCTGAGAATTAATAAGTTTAGAAACTAAAAAAAGCACAGCCGCGTAAAGCCAAGGATAAGATAAAACAACTGCACTGAGAGTTTTTTTCATAGTAGGAATGTAGGCGGAAAAGTATGTGTCTGCCATCCAGGCTACGCCAAATACAGAAACAATAGCAACCATTCCGGATTTAAAAACTGAACCTGAAGCAACGTCAGAAGATTTAACATTGCAGGAGAGCATAATCGTTGCTGCAATAGCTAGCATTAAAAGCTGAATAGTAGGTGTCATGGACAGTGGCTTTAGAACACCTTTAGCGTTAGGAATTTTAGGTAAAAGTTCAGGAAAACTGCCGAAAATAGCGATTATTAAAATCCCTAGCAGGAAGATACCAGCTGCTCTATAAGCTGCACTTGGTAACTTTATATCCGAAAGTTTAGCATCAGCATATTCACCATAAATAAAAGCTTTTTGTTCCGGGTCAGCTATTTTTGCTAGAAAAGCAGGATCTTGGTCCAGGTCCTTACCACGGTTTAGACTCCACAATCCGGCTGCTAAAGCACCACAAAATGATGCAGGAATTGAAATAGCAAGTATTTGTACTACGCCGAAGGGATGAGTTGTAGCGGCTAGTATTGCGACAACAGATACGACAGCTACCGAGGCAGGTGAGGCACAAACGCCCATTTGTGAAGCAACAGAAGCTGAAGCCATAGGTCTTTCAGGACGTATATTTTCTTTTATGGCTATGTCGTAGATAATAGGGAACATTGCATAAACAACATGTCCCGTACCACATAATACTGTAAGGAACCATGTGGTTATTGGTGCTAGTATAGTAATATATTTGGGATTACTGCGTAAAAACTTTTCTGCGTATTTAAGCATTACATCTAAACCTTTGGAGGCTTGGAGAAATCCGGAGCAGGTAACAACAGCCATAATAGTAAGCATAACATCTACAGGTGCTTTTCCTGGTTTAAAGCCCAAAACGAATATAAAAACAATTAAACCGATGCCGGATACGGCGGCTAAGCCAAGACCACCACGACGTACACCTACAATAAGACAGGACAATAAAATTATAAAACCCAATAGCATTAACATAACATACCCCTTCCAAAATAACTTAATAAATTGTTTTCTTAACTAGCAATTGTCGAGTTGTTTGGCAAATAATTGCCAGGAGGATACTTTTAATATGATTAAAGACATCAGGAAGGTATAGTTGTTAGCAAAAAAAATTGCTATTTTATGCATCCGAGTCTGTATTTTTGTAGATTAGGGGCGAACGCTACACTAAATAACAATAGTATATGCTTAAAAATAATAATATAGGC
>JAAYAE010000328.1 GCA_012719555.1 Acholeplasmataceae bacterium
TGCATCGCCTTTTAACTGCAAACCTTAGTGTAACCCTTGCCTCTAGCTTAATATGCTCTCAAAAAGCTGTTGCTTTTGACGCCGCTTCTGCTATTGGAGCTATAGTTGGAATAGGCGCTCAGTATGCTTATCTAGACAAGCAGGTAAATTACATTAACAATGATGATAAGGGGCGCAATGAATATCTAACACAAATAAAAGAAAAGGTTGGCGTTAACCATGATCCCCGTGCTAACGATATGCTTGCCGATATCATGAGTAGATTATCTGACGCCGTAGCCCAAACTGACCCTTCTATCAGAGAAAAACCTTATAATTATTTTGTAAATAATCAAAAAACATTTAATGCCTTTTGCACCCTAGGACATAATATGAGTGTGAATATAGGTCTATTTGATATGCTTAACTACAACGAAGATGAAATTGCCCTAGTTGTTGGGCATGAAATGGGCCATGGTCAAAATAATGACCCTGCTAACGGCGTAAAAAAAGCCCTGCCGCTACAGGTCCTAGCTGCTTTATATCAATCACAAAATCCTGATGCTGTCTCAATTATTGGTGCTAATGTATTAGCTAACATCGGAAACGCTAAAAATGTAACCTTACCCATGGAAAAAGCCGCTGATGAAAAAGCATTTCAATACACCGAAGCCGCCAACTATAATGTAGGAGCCGGTGCTGCTACTTGGCAGCGTGTATTGGAAAAAATGGGAGGAAGTAAAGAAAATTTCGTCAGCGAAATCTTCAATCCTTCCGACCATCCCGGTAATGTAGCACGCCGAGATAATTACAGTGCCAAAATTACCTCCTATAGTAATGGCAAAGTAAAGGTTAATAAAGATAATGGGCTTATTACAGTTAACAACAGAATCTTTTGTACTCCGGCTGCCATTCCTTCCATGAGCTCCTTAGAAAGAGCCTATTTGATCGCAGGCAACTTAGCAAAAGTTTATCATGATAAAATGGTAAAAACACCGGAATGTTCTCTGCTTGAAGATACCATTTGGCTAAATGGTACCCCCATAATGCAAATTACAGAGAATGATGACCCTTACGCTTTAATTCTCAATCTTAATGCTGCCAATACTGCTAAATAAATAAAAAAGAAGGCCTGCTCTGTTGTTATGCACCCTGTTTATTTAACAGGGTGCATATTACTTTAGTTGCAGGTCTTCTTTTCTTATTTTTCTCTAACAATGTTACTAATTTTTCCTATGCCCTCAATTTCTATGGTAACTTCATCTCCTGGGTTCATCTCCCCATCGCCATGAGGCGTACCTGTCAAAATCAGATCCCCAGCATCCAAAGTCATATTTTGCGAAATATAGCTTAAAAGTTCGTAAGGAGTATATACCATTTCACTAGTGCGAGCTTCTTGCTTTAGCTCACCATTCAAATATGATTTTATAGCTAAATCTTGTGGATCCAAATCAGTTTCTAACCATGGTCCCAAAGGACAGAAAGTATCAAAGGACTTACAACGCAGCCATTGTTTATCCTGCAATTGCAAATCTCTAGCAGTTACATCATTAGCGCAAGTATAACCCAAAATATATTGGTAAGCTTGTTCCGGTGTAATATTATGCATCTTACGTTTGATAACTATCCCTAATTCTGCTTCATAGACCAGCCTATTAGTTTGCGGTGGATAAATAATCGTATCTCCCTGCCCAATAATAGTATGTGCGGCCTTTCCAAACAAAATTGGTTCATGTGCATACTCAAAGGTTATTTCCGCAGAATGTTTTTTGTAATTAGAACCAACACAAATTATCTGTTTGGGAACACAGGGTGCTAATAAACGCACCTCTGCCAACGGAAAAACATCGTCTGTCAGCTGCCAAAAAGTATCTAACGATCCGGATACCGCTCTTACCTTATCCTCTTCAATTACGCCAATTCTATCGTTGCCTTGCGCGGCAAATCTTACAACCCTCATTTTATGACCCCTCCTTGATTACTATACGTTCTCTCTTTTTAAAATACACCGGCTGCAGATTGCACTGACGTGCAACGGCCACCGCTTCTTGCATTCTCCTGCCCACATGCTCAGGATAATGTGCATCGCTCCCCAAGGTAACATAGCGTCCCCCTAGGTCCTTGAATCTTTTATATAAAACCATTAAACTCTCCACTGCGCTAGGTAAATCTAAACGGCGAGTATTGATTTCAATGGCCTTATTTCCATCAATAAGTATTTGAAAAACCTGATCCCACAACTTAGGGTGTTCCAAATAATGTAATTCTTGATCCTCATAAGGCATATAGCGACTAATATAGTCAATATGCCCATAGGTATCAAAGTCTCTATATAATTGCAAACAGGCAATGGACTCTTCTAAATATTCTTTTACTGCCTGCTGCTTAGTAAGACCGTCATAAGAAGTGGGTTCATACATGTCACGACCATTCATGCAATGCATAGACGCAATTACTTCATCAAAAGGGTACTCACTTATAGTTTTATTATCCAAAACTGACAAATGTTTTTGCATGCCTACTTCAATACCTAAGAGCACCCTTTCAGAACGATATTTACTATTTTTAGCAAAATACTCTGACAGGTCGAATAGGAATTCATCCGGATTAGTAGGATAATCTCTGTCCCAATGCTCCGTTAAAATCATACCTACGCCTGCTGCCTTTGAAGCTGCTATTGCCTGGACAATAGTTTGGTGTGCATCACAAGAATAGTCAGCATGCATATGTGTATCAAATAGCATATCTAAATGTCCTCTCCTTAAACCTTAATAACACTAAATACAAAAGTGCTGTTTCTTAGACATTAAATCTAAACTCAACAACATCTCCATCTTGCATAACATAATCTTTGCCCTCTAATCGTACTAGACCTTTTTCTTTTGCCGCCGCCTTGGAGCCACAGGCAATTAAATCATTGTAAGAAACTATCTCTGCTCTAATAAAACCTTTTTCAAAATCAGTATGAATCTTCCCAGCAGCTTGTGGTGCCTTATAGCCTTGAACGATAGTCCAAGCCCGAGATTCTATCTCTCCTGCTGTTAAAAAAGTCATCAATCCCAGTAGTTTAAATCCTGCTTTAATCAACCGATTTAGCCCAGCTTCTTCCAGCCCGGCCATCTCTAAATATTCTTTAGCTTCCGCTAGAGGTAATTCAGCAATTTCTGCCTCTACCTTGGCTGAAACAATAATAGCATCAGACCCGTCTTCTGTGGCATATTTTTTTACGGCTTGCACATATGAATTACCTGAGGCATCGGCGGCCTCCTCTTCGCTAACATTTGCAACATAAAGCACTGGTTTCATGGTTAATAGCTGCAGCTCACTCAAAAACGCCTTTTCTTATTTTGCCAAATCCAAACGGCGAGCCGGTATTGCTTCACCCAATGCTCCTAGAATTTTTTCCACAAGAAGAATTTTAGCAGGTATGGTCTTGTCACCGGCTTTGCCCAACTTTCTTAATCTGGTTAACGTTTTTTCAACTGTCTCCATATCTGCCAAACATAACTCTGTATTAATAATTTCTATATCACGTACAGGATCAATGCTTCCTTCTACATGAGTAACATTTCCATCCACAAAACAACGGACTACCTGAGCCACAGCATCAACCTCACGGATATGGGCTAAAAACTTGTTCCCCAACCCTTCTCCCTTGGATGCGCCTTTTACAAGTCCCGCTATATCAACAAATCTCATGCCGGCTGGTACAATTTTTTTAGACTTAAACATGGTACCAAGAACTTGTAACCTTTCATCCGGCACATCTACTACACCTACATTAGGTTCTATTGTACAAAAAGGGTAATTGGCCGCTTCAGCGCCTGCCTTAGTTATAGCATTAAACAACGTGCTTTTCCCTACGTTCGGTAAGCCCACAATTCCCATTTCTAAATTTGTACTCACAAACCTCTCTCCCTTAATACAATCTATTGGCTAATTTTACCTTAAATTAAGATTTTTTGCACTGCAAAAATGCTCTTTTTTTCAAATTATTTTAATATCTCTTTAACTGCTGCCATGATACCAGCAGAATTCAAACCATAATGGGCAAAAATCTGTGGTGATTTTCCTGAAACTATCGGTTCATCAGGCAAGGCCAAAACCTTAACTTTAGTAAAACAAGTCTGCGCAACAACACTACACACCAATGATCCCAAACCTCCATAACAACTATGTTCTTCTATCGTTATTATCCCCTTGCATTCCTCAGCAGCCTTTTGTATTGCTTGTCTATCCAGAGGTTTCAAACAATACATATCCAATACGCGAGCTTTAATTCCCTGAGTTTGCAATTGGTCAGCAGCAACTTTAGCCGTGCTAACCATTTCACCACAAGCAATAATCGCTATATCATTACCTTCAGTCACTACCGTCGCCTTATCTAATGTAAAATCTATTTTTCCATCTGTATAAACATCTTCTACAGCATTTCTGCCAACACGAATATATGCTGGTTTTTTATCCTGCAAAAGCTTTTCTATTAATTCTTTTGTTTGAAATCTATCACTTGGCAGATAAACACGCATATTAGCAATAGACGACATAATAGCAATATCATTAACGGAATGATGAGTAGCCCCCAAAGAACCATAACTGATACCCCCACTAATGCCAACCAGTTTTACATTAGTATTAGAATAAGCTACGTCAACTTTTACTTGCTCCATACTACGCGTACTTAAAAAACTTGCAGGAGAAACTGCATATGTTTTCTTCCCACAACTAGCAAGCCCTGCGCTAATAGCTACCAGATTTTGTTCAGCAATCCCAACCTCAATAAATTGCGTAGGATTACTATTTGCAAAAGCAGTCATAGACCCTGAACCCCTAGAATCGCTACATAAAACAACAATGTTTTTATCCTTATTAGCCGCTTGAAGTAAAACATCACAAATAACAGCTTTATTAGCAATGTTATTCATGGCTTACACCTCCTGCTCTAATTTCTGCCAAAAGGGTTTTGTACTCAGCCAAAGTTGGCAGCTTATGATGCCACTCCGCTTTATTTTCTATAGAAGGACAACCACAACCTTTAGTTGTATTTGCTATAATAATCGTAGGATTTTCGCTATTTTTCTGTGCTATTTCAATAGCGCGAGAAATTTCTCCGATTTTATTACCATTGATTGTGATAGTATTCCAGCCAAAAGCACCCCAACGTTCCTGCAGACTATCTTGTGACATTACCTTTTCCGTATCCCCTGATATTTGCAAATGATTTCTATCCACAAAAACCGTTAAATTATCTAATCTATAATGGGCAGCGGCCATAGCAGCTTCCCATACTGATCCTTCTGCCAGTTCACCATCACCCATGACTACATATACTCTATAATCTTTCTTATCCATTTTCCCTGCTAAAGACATACCCACCCCTAATGATAAGCCGTGGCCCAAGGATCCTGTATTCATTTCTATTCCATTTACATGATTGTTGGGGTGCCCAATATATTTAGAATTAAATCCACTATAATTATCTAAATCGCTCTTAGGAAAATATCCCAAATCAGCTAAAATACAATAAAGTGTTTCTACAGAATGTCCCTTGCTTAGGATAAAACGGTCACGATTAGGATCGTTTACTAAGGAAGGAGAACAATGTAAATATTTGTAATATAGTGTAACCAAAATATCTGTCTCACTTAAGTCTCCACCAATGTGCCCGCCACCGGATTTGTAAATAAGCGTTACTAAATCTTCACGAATCTGCGCTGCCTTTTCCCATAATTTGGTCATTAACCTCACACCTTTTAGCCTTAATCTAAATGAATTTTTTCTTCATCAATAATCCAAGCTTTTTCGCTCATAAATGACATGTATACTTTATCGTTGTAAATCTGTCTACCTGGGTCAAAAATATCTACAATCCAATTTTTACCATATTCATCACTTAAAAAATATCTGACCTTTTCTCCTAAAAACATTTTTTCTTTAATTGTTCCTAAGATATTAGTAATACCAGCACCCTGCACTTCTATTTTAGATAGGTAAAGTGATTCAGGCCTAATGCTTAAGCAATAACCCCTACCAACATTAACACTGTTATTAGTAACGATGGATATATTTTCGTATGTAACCTGTTTGTCAGCAGTAGCCTTGACTTCCAAAAGGTTTGTTGTACCAATAAAATCTGCCACGAACGTAGTTGCCGGCTCAAAATAAATTTCATGAGCCGTACCTATTTGATGAATAAAGCCCTTTTTCATTACAATAATTTTATCTGACATTGACAATGCTTCAGATTGATCGTGGGTAACATAAATAGTTGTCAACCCCATCCTTTGTTGAATTTGACGTAATTCTACCCGCACAGATTCCCGCAATTTGGCATCCAAGTTAGACAAAGGTTCATCTAAGAGCAATGCTTCCGGATTCATAACTAAAGCACGAGCCACCGCTACACGTTGCTGTTGACCTCCTGACATTTGATTTGGATATCTATTTTCCATTCCACGCAGCTGCATTAAATCCAAAGCCCGTTTTACTTTGTCATTCAAATTATCTTTAGCATCACCACGAACCTCTAGTCCGTAAGCTACATTTTCAAATACTGTCATATGAGGGAACAAGGCGTACTCTTGAAAAACCATTGCCGTATTACGGTTATAAGGAGGAATTTTATCTATGCGTTTGCCATTAAGTAAAATCTCACCCTCATCTGCCTCATAAAACCCGGCAATCATCCTTAACAATGTTGTTTTCCCACAACCTGAAGGTCCTAAAAAAGTTACAAATTCCCCTTTTTCAATATCTAAGTTAACATTATGAATAACCTGAATATCACCAAAATATTTATTAAGATTCTTCAATTTTAAAACTAATTCTGACATTATATTTTCTCCTCCTATAAATCAAAAATATTTATCTGATCCCGTAAAATCAATTTTACTACGCCAAAAGTAACGAAAATCGTAAGCATCATGCCCACGGCTGTAGCGCTTGCAACAGCAAGAAAACCATGATCAGACAAACTTAGGATGTTAATAGATGCCAAATTCCATTCCGGCGATACCAAAAAAATCACTGTACTTAGTGTATTCATTGCTTTCATAAAAGAATATACAAAACTAACAGATAGTGAATTTTTGAGCATTGGTAAAATAATGCGTCTAAATGTAATAAAACTGTTAGCCCCCAAATTAGTGGAAGCCTGCTCTAACGACTTTTCAATTTGTTTAAGCCCTGCTACAGCTTGCCTATAACCTATCGGTAACTGTCGCAACGTCATACCAAGAATAATAATGGTAAGAGTCCCTGTAAGTTCTAAAACACCTGCGTTAAAAGCCATAATCAAAGACAGTCCAATAAAAGTTCCAGGTAAAGATACTGGCAACATAGCTAAAAAATCCATAATATTACGACCCGGAAAACGTTTACGTACTGTCAAAAACGCTAAGGCAATACCAAAAATCGTAGTAATAGCCGCAGTAGACATAGCCGCTACCCAGCTGTTGCGCATATTAGCAGATTGTAAAACACCCTCGGCAAAATGTTCCATGGTAAAAGCATAGTCATAACCAAACGTCTTGGTAAAAGCAAATAAACAAACAACACCAATTATCAACAAAATCCCTGCACACATAAAACTGCAAAATCCAAAGAAAAACCACCTTGCCGTATTACTAACAGTAACTCTAGTAAGACCAGCTACCGGTTTCCCCGTGACAGTTACGTAAGATCTTTTTTCCAAATAGTATCTCTGTACAAAAAAAACTAAAACCGTAGGAATAACCAAAAAAGCACTGAGTGTGGCACCCATAGGTAAATCCCACGCCCCTACAACTTGAGCATATGCTTCTGTTGCCAAAACATGGTAGTTAGCCCCAACCAGCATAGGGTTACCAAAATCAGCTAAACTATTAATAGCCACTAGTAAAAAAGCACTGGCAATACCGGGTATTGCCAACTTTAGAGTTACAGTCCTAAATAAGCGCCAACCGTGAGCTCCCAAATTTTGTGCTGCCAATTCCAAATTGGGGCTGATACATTTTAAAACTCCGGAAATAGTTATATAAGCCAAAGGAAAGAAAGCTATGGTTTGGACGACCCAAAGGCCAAACCAACCATAGAGATCTGTCTTCAAGTGCAAAATATTCCAAGTAATAAATCCTCGACGACCAAACAACATAATAAATGCCAACCCGGAAACAACAGAAGGAGCCATTGTAGGTAAAAGAGCTACTATCTGAAAAAAACGTTTACCTGGTATATCAACATAGTTAATTGCATAAGCGTATATAAACCCTATAATAATAGCTGATGTAGTAGCAAGCAATGAGGAAAACATAGTATTGCGAAAAGCTTCGATAAATTCTTTACCTGTAATCGCCCTCATCCAATCTGTAGCTGTAGGAACAAACAATAGCTTGAAAAAGGGAAATAAAATAAATAATCCAAAAAACGCGAAAATAATGATAATGCTGATTAATAACGGTGGTTCTCTGAATAATACCTTAAGTTCTGAGCGCCAACCTGTTTTTTCATGTCCAGCAGTTAATCCTGTCATCTTATCAAAACTCCCTCAAATCAAAAGTGATAAAAAATAACCTTACTCCTGCTAAATAATTTAGCAGGAGTAAGCA
>JAAYAE010000329.1 GCA_012719555.1 Acholeplasmataceae bacterium
AGGCTTTCTTTTGGTATTAAAAACTTCAATATTTTAAGAAATAGAATATTGTATATGGCATAGAAAATGAGGATTGTCTGTAAAGACAATCCTCACTGAGTGAACATTTTAGGGAGTCACCCCAACATTTGACAGAGAACCTTTTTTATTTGTCATAATACTAAATTGCCTTTTTTACTACCCTTGCTTTCGCTTTTACTTCAGCTTGTGCCATCATTTCTTTGGCTTTCATTAAGCGAACCGTACTTGCTCTATCATTTTCTTCTAATTTCATGGTAATAAATTTAATACTTTCTTGCATTTCAGGAATCATAACATATTCCAACGCATTTACGCGGCGGCGAGTTTTCTCAATTTCTATTGCCAAAAGATTACAAGTTTTTTCCACTTCTGCCAATTCTAATAATTTAGGGAGATACTCGGAAAGCTCCATAACAGCATTATCTAAGGAACTGGAGGTAAAAGTGAAGGCATAGGGAATATCAGCTTCTCCATCGCCGCCTGTATACTTAACAGTAGGAACATCCACACTCATAACATTATGAATTCCAACTTCAAAAACCGCAGCCCTAGCCGGATATAAGAGAGCCTCAGAAACACGCAAAGCACCCATTTGAGCTTTTGCTAAACCAAAACGACGAGCAACGTCCTGCAAAGCCTTTTCTACTTCCAATCTTAAATCGTAGTTACGGCGAATATGCAGCATGAACTGTCGCACCATCTCATCCCGTTTATCTTTTAAAAGCTTATGCCCACGTACTGCCGTAGTCAGCCGCTTTTTCAAGCGGGTTAACTCCATACGTGTAGGGTTCACATTTGTAGCCATGTGTTATTCCCCCTCTGTTCCTTCCGTTTCAGCCGGTACATAGTACTTGTCCAAATAAGCATCACGAATACGTTTTAATTCTGCTCTTGGCAATATACCCAAAAGCTTCCAACCCAAGTCCAAAGTTTCTTCAATTGTACGATTTGTTTCATACCCTTGGGAAACGTACTCTTTTTCAAAGCGATCGGCAAATTTAGCATATAATTTGTCGACTTTTGACAAAGCCGCATCACCCAAAATAGTAGCTAACTCTTTTGCTTCCTTACCACGAGCATAAGCGGCAAATAATTGGTTCATAGTATCCGCATGATCTTCACGTGTTTTACCTTCGCCAATTCCCTTATCTTTTAAACGTGACAAAGACGGTAATACGTCAATAGGAGGCGTTACTCCTTTACGATACAATTCACGGGACAAAATAATCTGCCCCTCTGTAATATATCCTGTTAAATCTGGAATAGGATGTGTTTTGTCATCTTCCGGCATTGATAAAATTGGGATCTGGGTAATAGAACCTTTTTTCCCTTTAATACGCCCAGCACGTTCGTACATGCTTGCAAGGTCAGTATACAAATAACCCGGATAGCCACGACGACCTGGTACTTCTTTACGAGCTGCCGAAATTTCGCGCAACGCATCAGCATAGTTTGTAATATCGGTTATGATAACCAAGACGTGCATGCCAAGGCCATAGGCTAAATACTCAGCGGCGGTAATAGCCATACGTGGTGTAGCAATACGTTCTACTGCCGGATCATTAGCTAAGTTGATAAACATAACGGCACGTTCCAACGCACCGGTTCTATTAAAGTCATTCATGAAAAAGTTTGCTTCTTCAAAAGTTATTCCTACCGCAGCAAATACAACGGCAAAACCTTCTCCTGTTCCACGCACTTTTGCTTGACGAGCAATCTGTGCTGCTAGTTGTGCATGGGGCAATCCTGAACCGGAAAACACCGGTAATTTTTGTCCACGAACCAATGTGTTTAATCCATCGATAGCACTAACACCGGTTTGAATAAATTCAGCCGGATAATCACGAGCAGCCGGATTCAATGGTTCGCCATTAATATCACGATATTCATCAGGTATGATTTCTGCGCCACCATCTTTGGGTCTGCCCATACCATCAAACACACGACCCAGCATAGCCGGAGAAACACCCAAACGAATACCATGACCTAAAAAGCGTGCTTTAGCATCGGATATTTTAAGTCCCTGAGAACTCTCAAATAACTGGACCAGAGCCTTATCTCCATCAATAACTAGAACTTTACCGCTACGAATTTCGCCATTAGCTTGCTGAATTTCTACCAGTTCATCATATTTGACACCTTCAACTTCTTCCACCATCATCAGCGGTCCGACGACCTCGCGTATTGTTTTATAATCCTTACGCATCTAAGTCACCCTCCTCTGTTAATGCCGTAAAAGCGGCATCTAAATCTTTGAATAATTCAGCAAACTTAACTTTGTGTTCCTTCTCAGGAATATACTTTGCACGGCCAATTTGCTCACGAATTGGCATTTCGATAAGATTGTCAAGATGTACATGTTGCTCCAAGGCCAGAAGTGCCTTGTCATACCAAGTAATAATAAGTTTAAGCATTGCATATTGTTTTTCCAAAGAAGTATAAGTATCTACTTCATCAAAAGAATTTTGATGCAAGAAATCTTCACGAATAGAGCGCGCACACTCCATGGTAATACGGTCCTTAAAACCTAAGGCATCAATACCAACTAAACGCACTATTTCTTCTAATTCTGCCTCTTCTTGCAATATCTGCATGGTCTTTGTTACCAATGCGGACCAATCAGGAGCAACAGAAGCATTATAATATGTCCTTAAGCGATCAGAATAAAGGGAATAGCTTTGTAACCAATCAATAGCCGGGAAATGCCGGCGATAAGCAAGTGCTGCCGACAAACACCAGAACACTTTAACAATACGCAAGGTCGCTTGGGAAACCGGTTCTGAAATATCACCACCTGGAGGCGAAACCGCACCAATAGCTGATACTGCGCCCGTTCTTCCCTCACTGCCAATACAAGTTACAATACCGGCACGTTCGTAAAACTCAGCCAAACGAGAGGCCAAATATGCTGGGTAGCCTTCTTCACCGGGCATTTCTTCTAAGCGAGATGACATTTCACGCAAAGCCTCTGCCCAACGTGAAGTAGAATCCGCCATAATAGCCACTTTATAGCCCATATCACGGAAATATTCCGCAATGGTAATTCCTGTGTAGATAGAAGCCTCACGTGCTGCTACCGGCATATCAGAGGTGTTGGCAATAAGAACTGTACGTTTCATTAGTGGCAAACCTGTTCTTGGATCTTTTAGCGCAGGAAATTCCATAAGAACATCGGTCATTTCATTTCCACGCTCACCACAACCAACATAAACAATAATGTCGGCATCTGCCCACTTTGCCAATTGATGCTGGATAACTGTCTTCCCCGAACCAAATGGTCCCGGAACTGCCGCTACGCCACCTTTGGCAATAGGGAATAAGGCATCAATTACACGCTGTCCTGTAATCATAGGCTCTTCCGGTGCTAATTTTTCTAAATAAGGGCGGCTGCGGCGCACAGGCCAAACCTGCAACATAGGATATTCATCTATAGTGCCGTTTTCCTCTTTAATTTTATAAATAGGCTCTGTAATAGTAGCTTCACCATCAAAGACCCATTCTATTGTCCCCTTCTTACCCGGAGGAAGCATAATCTTATGTAATACTGCCGGTGTTTCTTGAACAGTGCCTATAACATCACCGCCAATTACTTTGTCCCCGACGCTAACACTAGGATTAAATTTCCATTTCTTTTCCCGGTTTAATTTGGGAACTGAAATACCACGGGTAATACGATCCCCCGCCTGCTTATAAATAACATCCAACGGACGCTGAATGCCGTCAAAAATCCCTTCAATCAGACCAGGAGCTAGTTCTACAGACAATGGGAAACCCGTAGATTCTACAGGTTCACCCGGCCCAAGTCCAGCTGTTTCCTCGTATACCTGAATAGAAGCCTTATCGCCTCTTAACTCAATTACTTCACCAATCAGATGCTTTTCGCTAACATGCACAACGTCATACATTTGTACATCGCCCATGCCTTCAGCTACAATCAGCGGACCGGATACTTTTACAATAGTTCCACTCATCGGCTATTTCCCTACCCTTCCTTGAATAGAATGTCTGCGCCAACTGCTTTTTCAACATTAGCCTTTATTTGTTTCATTCCAAGTCCCAAAGCATCAGAATTCATAGGAATGGGAATGATGGCCGGAAATGTTGCAGTTGCATACATCGCAATAGCTTCTTGCACTTGCGTTGCGGCTTTTTCAGTAATATAAATTACGGCATAACCGTTATCTGCTAAGTAATGAATTCTATGTTCTATCTTAGCCGGCTGCTCTTCATAAAAAACGTCTAGGCCAATAGCTTTGAAAATCATTACTGAGCTCGGATCTCCGATTACTGCTATTTTCCTTTTTTTCATACGCCTGCCCCCTATAATAATGAGTCAACGGAGCCATCGACCCCTACGCCCAGCCTCTTTATACATAAAGCTCTGGCAATTCTGCTTCAAAACCGCCCCGCTTTGTTCCAAAAATAATGCGAAGAGCCTTTGCCTCTGCTTCACGAGCCATAAGATACCCGATAATAGGTCCTAGTGTAAACGTGTCCCATTTAACACTACGCAAAACATTCATAAGAGCTGTTTCCATTTTGCGTTTAAGTACCGCAGGTTCATTAGTAGACACATATTCTTCAATGGTTTGAGAAATCAGTTTTCCGTGCCTGCCTCGATTTAGCTTTGCCCCTAGCTGTTCAAAAGGAGTATCCATAGCTTCCATAAGAAGGGTATGATCAATTTCTCCACATTCCAAAAGCAATGGCTTTAGTTTATCTGCTTCCCAATGTAACAAGCGAGACCGAACAACGCTACGTGCATTTTGAAAATCTGCCATCAAGGAAAAATATTCGCGTACAAAACTACGATCATGCATTTTATCCAATACAGATTTAATATGTCTAAACATAGCACCATCAATCTGTGCACTAAAAAGTAAAGGGTCAATATGATGTTGCAGGTCAACTTCAATTTTATCCATAGTTATCCTAAATGCATCAGGCATTTCGCCATAGTATTTATTATTAATGCTCTCACGTAGAAAATCTAGAGAAAATGTTCCTCCCTCTATTAAAACATCTGGGGCATCCACACCCAAAAGACGTGCTTTTAATAAAGTCTTGATATTGTGTACATCAACCGCAAGCAAAAACAAACTAGTCAATTCCGGTGCAGGCGTTAATTCCCAAATTTGCTTTCGCGAAAATTGTAACTGCGCCCTAATAACATAGTCTATTTCCAGAGTATTTATCTTATCTCCGGTCAAATTGCCACCATAACCTGTTTCTAGCAATAAAGTCAACGCTTCCTGCACGTTACTTGCTTCAGAAATTCTTCTTATTTGTGCCGCATCCAACATTTTAGTGAAAAGTACACTAACACGTCCTACGGCATATTCATAACTTGTTTGAGGCATATTACTTTACCTCCGTGCCAAATAACATCGTTGCTACTTCTCTTTCAGATTTCATGCGCACATCGCGCAAAATCGTAGCAAAAGAACCATCAAAATCACTGTGTTTACCTATAAGCATAACGCCCCCGGTAAATTTAGCAGGTTCGCTAGCTAAAGTAAGTTCACCTTTTTTACCTGCTGCTACAAGTGCAGCATTAAGTTTTGTAAGCATGCCATTTTTATATTTCTCGATATCTGCTGCCGGCACGCATAATTGTTCATTGCCACTTTCGCTGGCAGCCAATACTGTTGCCATAATAAGTTTTTCCCACTTATCTAACGGCAAT
>JAAYAE010000330.1 GCA_012719555.1 Acholeplasmataceae bacterium
CCGGTACTCCCCCCAAAAAACCTATGAATGTTTTTGGCGATAACTGGGAAGGCCATAGAGAAAAAATCTTAGCTTCGTGGGCCTCTGCCATCTGTTCCACAGATACTGTGCTTTTATGCGGGGATACCTCGTGGGCTATGGATTATAAAACTGCTCTTAGCGATGATTTAGCTCCTATCATAGCCTTACCGGGAAATAAAATTATTCTTAAAGGTAACCATGATTATTGGTGGACTTCATTAAAAAAAATGGAGACCCTGTCAGATAATAAATTAAGCTTTTTACAGAATAAATTTTACGCTGTGGATGATATTGCTATCTGTGGTACCCGCGGTTGGAACCTTCCTTTTCTTGAAAATTTTTCCTCCGAAGACGCAGCAATTCTTAAAAGAGAATGTGGAAGACTGGAAACCTCCTTGCAACAGGCAAGTGCCAAAAACTACATCGATATTATTGTGGGGCTCCACTATCCACCCTTATATAAAAATATGGAAAGTTCCCCTTTTACGGAAATTATGGAAAAATATTGCGTGAAAAAATGTGTCTTTGGCCATATTCACGGCAGTGATTCCGAAAATGTGTTTCAAGGCAGCAAGAATAATATTGAATATAGGTTAGTAGCCGCAGACTATACTAATTTTCAATTTGTTAAAATTACATAAAAATACCGCTGATAAAAACTATCAGCGGTATTTTTTACATTCCTTTGTTGTAAGTAAATGTATCTAAAGTATCTGTTATTTTTTTCTCCAAGCTCTCAGGTAATCCTTCAATGTTAATATTTAAGAACCCACGCACAATAGTCGCTGCTGCTTCTTCCTCGTCCAAACCACGGGCCATCAAATATTCAATCTCTTCAGGAGCAATTCGGCCTACCGCTGCTTCGTGACTAAGTTCTGAATTTCCTGTGTGAGCATCCAATTCAGGTATAGCATAAATACGGCCTTTATCATTGAGCATTAATCCGTTACATTCCAAATGAGCGCGGACTCCTTCCGCTAAGCCTTGCAGCAATCCTCTATTTATAATTGTTCCACCTGTAGAAATAGACCTAGTAATTATTTCCGCCTTAGTACCGCTTACTTCCAAAATAGCCTTGCCGCCAATATCCAGATGGGCTCCCTCAGGGGCTACCAAAATAGAATTCAAGCGTGCTGTTGCACCCTTGCCTATCAAGCGGCAGGTCGGATACATTTGCACGTCGGCAACTTTATCCAAACATACATAGTTAGACATATACAAACCGCCTTCATCTACTATAGCTACAGTACGAGGGCGTACAGCAACCTTTTCACCCCAACTGTGAATCATAGTAAAAGTCATTTTAGCATTTTTCCCAATGAAAAATTCGCTAATGCCAATATGAACGCCATTTTCAACTGTAGGATCACTAGCACAACCGGAGATGATATTCAACTCAGAGCCTTCCTCCATAATGATTACATTATGGACTCTTTGTAGTTGGTCTTCATGACCCATGAAGACACAAGCCTGCAACGGAGCAGAGATTTTAGTGCCGGCTTTTACATGAATGAAATAGCCGGTTTCTTTTTCCAACGCTGTTTTAGCCGTATATTTATCAGTTTCCGGCGATACAGCCTTCCACCAATATTTTTCGACAAGTTCCGGAAATGCCTTGGCAGCATCTCCCGTATTCATAAGTACCAGTGGCGTATCCTTTTTTACATTAACTGTTACAGCAGCATTATCTACCTGCACAAAAGTGGCACTACGTCCTGCTTCATCAAGTTCTATACCAACTCGTTCTAATTTTTTCTTACCGCCAGCCGACAATTCATCCGTGCTTTTTATACGCACAGTGTCATTATCATCATAAGAAGTAAAGTTTAAATCCTCACCATAAATAGCCTTTTTATCTAACGCTTCTGTAAGCTTTTCTTTATTTACGCTCATTTTTTCCACCTCCTGCATCCCTGATGAATGCAATGTTCATACCCGCTTTGCCCTATACAGCTAAGCATTTCTTCGGGATCTCCTGAACAAGCTAAGGTACCATCGAACACAATATGCCCTGTATCAGCAGGCACATATTTTAAAATATGTCCTAAATGCGTAATAATAAGTCCGGAGCGATTGCTTTTGCCCAAAGGATTTACTTGGACGTCTTTGAAATTATGAGGACAGCAAGGCCTATCACAAGCCTTACCACAAGCAGCGGTTGCACTATTTAAGATATAGTTGGCAGCTCTACCCACTAAAGCAATATTTTCTACGTCAACGCCTGATTCCGGCTCATCTAGCAATAAAAGCTCCGGTTTTTGCGCCATCAATTGCAGTAATTCTGACCGTTTGATTTCTCCACCGGAAAAGCCCTCATTAACAGAACGATCCAAGAACTTATTTAGGTCCATCCATTCTGCCATATGCTCTGTTTCTTCAGGAGTTGCACCACAAATGCCTTCCATTTGACGCAGACTAAGCCCGCGAATAGTAGGCGGACGTTGAATCATAATACCTATGCCAAGCTTTGCACGCTCAAAAACAGGGGCATTAGTTATATCTTGTCCTTTAAAATATATTTTGCCCTTAGTAATTTCATAGCGTTCAAAACCCATAATTGCGCTCATCAATGTAGATTTGCCAATACCATTAGGTCCAAAAAGCACATGAACCTCACCTGGACGAATATGTAAATTAATGTCATGCAAAATTTCTCTGCCATTGACCGCTACCGATAAATTTTCTATTTTTAACATAACCTTACCTCTACCTTCATTAATTGTATATTTTAAGCATAGTATATTCATTATGATTCGTCAATAGCCATAATGATTATTAAAAAGTTCACTTTAATCTGAATACTGAGTATGGTACAATAAGTTAGTAATAAATACAACCTTAGGAGGATATATGCATCAGTACTTATTTCATATTGGCGGATTTCCCGTACGCATGTACGGCATAATAATGTGTCTAGCAATTTTTTTGGCCACGGCAGTTGGTTATTTTTTAGCAAAAAAAGATGGTCACGGCTGGCACGAATACATGGTAGACATTGGTATTTACGGTGGTTTTGCAGGTATTATTGGCGGACGCTTGTGGGATGTGTTCTTCTTTGATTGGGACTACTACAGCGGACATCTTTTGCAAATACCCTTCGTATGGCAAGGTGGTATGGCTATTCAAGGCGGTATAACCGGAGGTGTTTTAGCCGGCATCTACTATTGCAAGAAACGCAACATCGATTGGGTTGCTCTACTGGACGTTATCACACCTGCCTTACTAATAGGACAGTCTATCGGCAGAATGGCCAACCTCTTAAACGGTGATGCCTTTGGTACCCCAACAGGCAGTAATTTCGGCATTCTCTACCCGGTAGGAACATTAGCTCATCAAACCTACGGAAGTGTCCCTCTGTGGCCAGCTGAAGTTTGGGAAGGCCAGATTGATATTATACTTTTCGCCTTGCTTTTATTATTTCAAACTACCAAGTATGCCAGAGGGCAAGTGTTTTTCCTCTATGTTATGCTCTACTCAGGTTTACGCTTCTTTTTAGAAATGCTCAGAGGCGACTATGTAGAACCGCTGTTCTTAGGATTGAAATCAGCACAAGCAACTAGTTTGGTATTTATAATTGTGGCTGCTGTTTTGTTTTTTTGGAGCGGCTGGAAGCAGAAAAAGCAGGAAGTGCCCAAAGTGAAAGGTAAAAAGTAAAAAATTAAGCCACTTCATATGAAGTGGCTTTTATATTACAAAGCAGTTCCCCTTTTAGGAATATAAAATTTATTCATATTTACATGCTCAATTTCCAACAACTTGATCTTCTTATCTATTCCTCCTGCATACCCGGTTAAGCTGCCGCCTGTCCCTACTACGCGGTGGCAAGGAATTATAATTGAAATAGGATTATGTCCAACAGCACCTCCTACGGCTTGAGCTGACATCTTCTCTTTTCCTGTTGCTCCGGCTAGTTTCTTAGCAATTTCTCCATAGGTTATAGTTTTTCCATATGGTATATTAGTTAAAATACTCCATACCTGCTTACGAAACTCTGTGCCATGTGGAGCAAGAGGCACCGTGATATCCGGTATCTTGCCGGCAAAATAGCAATCAAGCCAGGCTATTGCTTTATCAAATATCGGCAACTTTTTATTTACACATTTTTCTTTGATTGTTGAAGCAAAATATTTCTGTCCGGAAAGCCATAGTCCTATAATACTATCACCATCACTTGCCATGGTCAAAATTCCTAAGGGCGACGTATACGTAAATGTATAGAGCATAACCTTCTCCTCCTTTGCTAATACATTTATTATAACATTTAGAAAAAAGTGGCACAATGAGAGTTCTCATTGTGCCATAGATAGATAATTTCATACGTCATATAGTATTAAGGAGTTCCTTTAATTTTACTACCTCTTCTGTAGATAAGGTAACACCCTTACCCATTTTTTTATGATCTGCCGACCATTCCCGTAAATCATAACGAGGGGCCCTATCGTTCCAAGAAACTAAATTCAGTTCTTTTCTCCAACCCTTGGTACCTTCGGCTACTACTCCTATTTCTTTAACGATTTCAAATTTTAGCTCCGACATGAAAATACCTCCTAGTTTTCAGTAAGACAAATATTACATCTCCTAAAAAACAGTATAGCAAAATTAAATAATAAATCTATAACATGTACAAAATAGGGCTTTTCTGAGTAATAATTGGGGAAAATCAAAACTGCTCGAAACAGCGGTTTTATTTATTTTATTACTTCTTGCACTCGCCCTACAACGCCATCTGTCAAACGGACTTTAATACCACGATGATGTACGGCCGAATTTGTCAGTATATCTTTAACTATGCCTTCTGTTAGTTGCCCTGTCCGCTGGTGTTCTTTCTTAACAACCATAACATGAGTTCCAGCAGGTACGTTCTTTCTAATAGTTCCTTCCATAAAACACCTCCCCAAACATTATATCATTTCCCTATACATATGACATGTCTGTATACTCGCAATTAAGCGTCTCTTTTATTGTTCAAACAAAGGAACATGACCAGTATTTCGGGAAAAATCAAAAACATTTTTTGCAGTAAGTTTATCTAATATTGTACCCATATTATCAAACAACTTTCCTGCGTCGGCATTTGCCTGATTCTTTTCTTGCATGGCTATAGCTATTTTGTCTTCCACACTGGTTTTAGCACTATAAATTTTGTTTATTGCACTTTGATGCTCTTGCAAGCTTGCCTCTGCGGTATCAATGTCTACAATTTTATAAACAGGCACCAGCCATTCCCTGTAGTAAGCATTAACTCCTATTTCTCCCGTCTTAATAACATACGCATTATATTTTTTAAAACTTTGTACTTCACTGGGTGGATTGATTATTTTAGCCCAACCACCACCAATTAGAGAAACATACAGTGCATTATCAGAGGAATATTTTATTCCAAAGTACTCAATATATTTTGTTGCATTTATTTGTTCTTGAGCTGCGTATATTTGTTTTTGCTCATTTTGAACCTTATCTACTATGTGCATATCGGCAATTTCTTTATTAAGTGCAACTATGCTGTCACTTGCCACCTTTTTTTGTCTAATTCTTACCGCCAGTGCTTTGAAAAAATGTGTGTTTTTAGCCAAAATAGGTACATCCGGTTGATTGTCTAAATATTCAATATATTGCAGTATTGCGTCATTATCATCTTCACGCAAATATTTTTTTATAGCATATATATCAGCAATACCTTTTAAGTTCGTGAACATGTTATCTTCAGCAAATCCATCTACATTGTATACCTGCAAAGCATCTATCTGATTATCATAGTTTCCCGGATTACTCCTAAAAACTTTGAGATAATTATTTACTTCCGCAAACATCTTGTTTTCAAAAATCTTGGGATTAATACTAAGTCCATTTTTTTGTAGTACTTCCTGCAATTGCACATTTTTATCATATATGGTAAAAAAGTTTGGTACAAGCATATTACTATCAGTAAAAGCAGTAATAATAGCTTCTTTCTGCCTGGTATTTACATTTTCGTCTAATAGATACCCGGACAAATCATCTATATACTGTTTATTTTTCAAAGATATAATGGCTTTAGCGGCAGCTTTTGTGACATTGGTAAAAAAACTGGATTTTGATCTAGCATCTACCATTTGTATTAGCGCAACATCGTCATGGGCAGCACTCAATTTTGCTACTCGATATTCAGTTGGACCGTTTGTATAAAAGGCAAGTGCTACCAGCATGCTGGCAATCACAGCCAAAATTGCGATATTTCGGTATCTTTTGTTTTTAAATTTCTCTCTAATATCACTTTTGAGCAACTCAAATAGACTTATTGAGGAAGATTCTATTTGTTCAGTTTTTTCTACCTTGCTATCATTGCCGTCTTTTTTGTGGTTAACCATATCTTTTAATATTCGTCCACAGTAGTGACACTTTATAGCACCAGCCGTAATTTGTTGACCACAATATGGACAAAACCTACGCATATTTAAAACTCCTTTACAAACACCGTTTTAAAGATTTTGACTCAAGTGAACGTATTTTGCGATAAATTCACTTACTCTATTAGGACAAGCCTGAACATAATACAAATAGCCTGATTGTATAAGCAACCATAGAAGCACTAATATAAACAAATAAATTCTCACTGCTCTAGTAAAAACACTATGTTTTATACCTAGATTTTCTTCATGAGTAACGCTATATTCTACAATATCTTGCTTATTAAGGTATCTAAATTGCTGTCTTCGTTTTGTCGTTGTCAACTCACCGAAAACATTTAAGCGTACCGACAACTCAGGATTCTCCAATATTTTTTTCACCACATATGCCAATTCTTTGCATAAATCATCTAAAAATTTTGCATTGCAAGTAAATTTATTATAGGCAAATACTTTTATTGAAACTTCGCAAATTCCTTGAACAATTTTTGTTTTAAGATAGGGGAACTGCTGTAGTAATCC
>JAAYAE010000033.1 GCA_012719555.1 Acholeplasmataceae bacterium
CCATTGATAAACGCCAGTGCCCTTTGGCTCAGAAGAAGGTTAACCACTGCCTGCGTTGCACGCCTTGTGATATTATGCGCGGATTCGGGGGTGCAGGGGCTTTCTCTGATGGTAAATATAATTTCACAACAGAGTTCGGTGGCTGGTTAAGCGAATACCTCACTAAGGACACGATTATTAATCTTATAGACTATGTTGATGGTTTGAATTGTCGTCATGGTGCGCCGGGAGAATATTTTAGCACTAAAAATTGCAATATAGGTAAAGTTGCCTTGGGGTATGATTTACATTTACTTAATGCGAAAGTTCGCCATTTGGGCACAGAAAACAATTTACTAATTATGGAAAATATTTATAAGTATCTACTAGGGAAAATAGATATACATTGTGATACTCATGTAGAAAAAATTTACCAAGAAGGCACAGGTTTCGTGCTTAAAACTACAGGAGAAATTGCTGACGTTCATTGTAAATATTTAATAGCAGCTCCGGGACGCGCAGGCGCCGAATGGTTTACTGAGGAGTGCAAGGAGTTAGGCTTATCCTTTATTAACAACCAAGTAGATGTAGGGGTGCGCGTAGAAGTACCGGCACAAGTATTTAAACATATTACAGATGAGGTTTACGAAGCCAAACTTGTTTATCGTACCAAGCAGTATGGGGACCTTGTACGCACTTTTTGCATGAACCCAAATGGCTATGTGGTAGCAGAAAATACCGACGGTATTGTTACCGTCAATGGGCATAGCTTTAGCGATCCCAAATTAAATAGCCCTAATACTAATTTTGCCCTATTAGTAAGCAATAAATTTACGGAACCTTTTCAAGAGCCTCATCAGTATGGTAAACGCATTGCCTCTTTTTCCAATATGCTTGGCGGCGGTGTTTTAATTCAACGTTTTGGGGATTTAATTAAAGGAAGAAGAACAAATGAGCACAGGCTGGGCCAAAGCTTTACTAAACCTACTTTGGAAGCTGTACCGGGTGATTTAAGCTTAGTTTTGCCAAAACGACATTTGGATAATATTATCGAGATGATTTACGCCTTGGACAAAGTAGCTCCGGGCACGGCTAATGCGGATACGTTGCTTTACGGCGTTGAGGTTAAATTTTATAGTGCGCGTTTACAGTTGGATAATAAGTTGGAAACCCAGATTCCTAATTTATTTGCTGTTGGAGATGGCGCAGGAATAACAAGAGGTCTTTCCCAAGCCTCTGCTTCCGGTGTTTATGTTGCTAGGCAGATTGGACAACGCTTGAGTAAAAACTAGAAAGCCTTGTCTTGCTTATTCATGCATTTTAAAATATTAGGGATAAAATCGTGAATAAAAGTAAGTCAATATGCTATAATGTTAGAACAATTATTTAACAAAGCGAGGAAGATAATATGGATTTAAAGGTCAAACTATATCATGTACACGGACTGCCAATTATAGAAGGCGAGGAGTGTACTGTAGCCTTATCGGGCAGAGGCATTAGTATTACAAGTGCTAACTACAAAAATGAATTGTCGTTTCAAGATATTGCCACTTTTGAGTTTGATGGAACTGATGTTCTGCAAGAAGATTGAATTATAGGTTTGGTGTCTGTTATGGCAGGTGGCCTTATAGGCAAACTTGAAGGAGAAAAGTTTTTGTCCTGGGCGGCTCCGGCTGGCAGCCAATATCCGGAAGAAATTACTTGTCTCATAATCAATTTTAGGGACAACGATGGAGCAATTAAACAATGTGTTTTTGCTGAAAAACCTGATGCTAAAGGTAAGGAAACTATTATTGAATTGGTATTTGCCTATGATGACGTGCGTCCTAAGCCAACAAATATTGAAGAAATTTTACAAAAAGGATTACCACTAAAAAAATAAAGAATTAACCCACCGTGTTGCGTTTTGAAGTGCACCCCAAATGTTAGACAAAAATAACATTTGGGGTGCACTTCATTTTGAATACGGTGGGTTTTGTAATATCCGCGGTGAAACTTTTAATATCAGGCAAAATACTGTATACTATATGTGTATTTAGAAAGAGATTTGCTCAAATAACTAAGGGGAGTGATTGACGAATGAAAATTACATTTTTAGGCGCTGATAGGACTTTAACCGGGTCTTGCCACATGTTGGAGGCTCATGGTAAAAAGATTTTATTTGATTGCGGAATGTTCCAAGGTCCTAAGATTATACGATCCTTAAATTATAGAGACTTCGCTTTTAATCCTGGAGAAATTGATGCCGTTGTTCTTAGTCATGCTCATATTGACCACAGTGGACTGATTCCAAAGCTGGTTAAACAGGGCTTTTCAGGAAGAGTACATTGCACAAAAGTAACAAGGGAATTATGTGATATTCTGTTACCTGATAGTGCTCACATTCAAGAGTCAGAAGCCGAATTTGCTAATCGTAAGGGCAAAAGAGCAGGTAAGAGTAATGTAGAGCCTATGTATACGGTAGATGATGCTTATGAAGCTTTAAAACATTTTTCAGTACATGATTATAACGAAGATGTTGAACTGTTTTCGGGAATTACAGTTCGTTTCCGTGTAGCCGGGCATATATTGGGAAGTGCTATTTTAAATATTTTTATCGAAGAAAATGGCAAAAAAACTAAGTTGATTTTTACAGGTGACTTGGGTCAGCCCAATCAGCCTATTTTGCTGGATCCCTATCCTATGTCAGGAGCTGATTTTGTCATTACGGAATCAACCTATGGTGACAGAGTTCACGAAGTAGCAAACAGAGAAAAAGAGCTGTGTGATATTATCAAAGATGCCTTAACGCGTGGTGGTAATATTATTATTCCGGCTTTCGCCGTAGGCCGTACTCAAACAATGCTTTATTATTTTCAAAAACTCATGGATTCGGGAGAATTGCCACGCATACCAATTATGATTGATAGTCCTATGGCTATTAAGGCTACTCAGGTAATGTTACTCAATCCTGATGAATATGATGAAGAGGCACAATCAATTTATGATGCTCAGGGCGGAAAATTAATAGACATGCCCAACGTGAGATATACACAAACTCCTGAAGAGTCTCGAGCTATTAATGAAATGCCTAGCCCCATGATTATAATTTCTGCCAGTGGCATGGCCGATGCCGGGCGTGTACTTCATCACTTGAAACATAACTTATGGCGCAGCGACAGCAGCGTAATTTTTGCAGGGTTTCAAGCCGAGGGCAGTATGGGACGCCGCTTGGTAGAAGGTGTGAAACGAGTTAAAATTATGGGCGAAGAAATTGCCGTCAAAGCCAAAATATATAATATGACTGGATTTTCTGCTCATGCCGACAAAGACCAAATGCTGACTATGTTTAAAAATATGAAACAAAAACCCAGTGCATTTTTTATTGTACATGGTGAATATGATTCTGCATCTGCTTTTGCCGAAACCTTGCGTAACACCCTAGGAACAGCTACCGTAATTCCTAACTATGGTGATAGTATTATTATAAATGGTACGGATTGGAAACTGGAAACTTCTCCGATTATTACAGGTGTTCCGGAGGTGGAAGAGCTGCGTGATTACATGAGGCATATGGAGAAAGATTACCTATTGTACAAGAACAAAGTTGAACAAACAGCAGTTACAGACAGTGCTAAAATTGCCGATATGAAGAAGAAGTTGGAGAAGATAAGACAATATATTGATGATGCAATGAAATCGATGTAAAAAAAATAGGCAAATACACAAAATATCCTCTGCTTTATCTTGACAATAGTTTGCTGTATTGCTATACTGTTTACATATTTAACGAAAATAAGTAAAAGTTGTGAACGGGAATAACAATTTCGGGGCATTTTAAGAGAGTCGATGGGTGATGCGAATCGATAATGTCAGAAGCTGTTTCTCACCTGGGAACTCTTGCCCTGAAATAGTAGTAGGGATAAGCGCAAAGCTGCGTTAAGGCTATTATGCTAAGTGATAAAGCAGGGTGGTACCGCGTACATACGCCCCTGTCGACGAAAGTCGGCAGGGGTTTTTTTATATGTAAAAAATAATTAAGAGGTGGCAATGATGACAATGGGGTCAAAAGTTTTAAAAAAAATGCTGGTTTTATCAATGGTTTGTGCTATGACGCTTACTTTAGGCTGTGGTAGCGGTAATAATGCTAAGGACAGTTCTTCTGCCGCTAACAAGAAAGTCACGCTAAAATTGGCACATAACTTTCCTGCTTCTCATCCTTTAGCTAAAGGTGCAGATGAGTTTGCCAAAAAAGTAAAAGAAAAATCTAGCGGGAGCATTACAGTTACCGTTTACCCTTCAGGCCAACTCTATAATGATAAGAGTATGAACGATGCAATTATGTCAGGTGGTATTGACATGGGTCTTAATACTGTAGGACGTTGGTCCACAGTTATTCCTGCTATGGAAGTATTTGATGTTCCCTTTTTGTTCCCAACCTATGAAAAGATTGATAAAGCTCTTGACGGCGGCTTGGGGGAAAAATTAGGTGCTGAATTGTTGAAAAAAGGTGTTCGCCCCTTGATTTGGGCAGATTATGGATTTGTACAATTTGCTAACTCAAAACATGCCATTAAAACCCCTGCTGATTTTGCAGGTTTAAAGCTTCGCGGCTATGGAGAAATGCCTTCTGAAACGATTAAAGCGCTAGGTGCATCACCTGTTACTATGGGCAGTGGTGAAGTTTATATGGCTATGCAACGTGGTGTTGTTGATGGACAGACTTCAGGAACTACGGCTATGTTTGACAGAAAAATATATGAAGTTGCCAAATATCTTACTATTACTAACCATGCTTATCCTGAATTTATTTTAGCTATGAATGAAAAATCTTTCCAAAAATTGAGCAAGGAACAGCAAAAAATAATTACAGATGCGTCTAACGAAGTTCGTGACGAATTGCGCAAAAACGCCAAAACTGAAGATGCGGCCGCTTTGGCGAAGTTAAAAGAAAAAGGCATGGAAGTTTATGTTGTACCTGCCTCAGAGATAGGAA
>JAAYAE010000331.1 GCA_012719555.1 Acholeplasmataceae bacterium
ATTTCAAATTAATGCCGCATTTTGGCAAATAGTGTAATTATAATTACACTATTTGCCAAAATGCGGCATTAATTTGAAATATTTAAGGAGAATATGTGAAATTATTATTTTTACTTGCCAAGTAAATTAAAAATGAGATAATCATTACGGATATAGGAATGTGGTGTGAAGAACAGAATGCTTTATATCTGCATCTATAAAGATCAGTAACCGAAAACTTCATTATTGATACCGTAAAGAAAACAAAGGCTTACGATTGGGCCGGTAGCCTAGTCGCACAGTCACTACTATTCCAGGCGGACATTAAAGCAACGACATGCATCCATAATAATGCCTTGGACTAGATTGACAATAGTTTGATAGTTTTCATATTACTGATCTTTATAGTTGAGGATATAAAGCTTATGGAGTTATCAAAACGGGTCGCAACCGTGCTTCGTATCTTACGAGGTATGATGAATCCTAGTAGCAATCCTCAAGGTTAAGCAAGGGTTTACTCAGACTGTAAGCAGTTATGCGTACGAGTAGTTGCTGTCAGGTCCCTTTGTTTGATTTGTAAAAAAACTTGTAAAACAAGTTTCAAAAGAGGAGGACATTTTATGTCACAAGCTGTAAGATGTTTAATTTTGTTGGTGGTTGTCGCATTATTATTTGTTACAGAACTTATTCCTTTGGCTATTACAGCCATGAGTGGAGCAATCGCCTGCGGTATCTTGGGATTTATTCCAGCTAGCCAAGTTTTTTCAGGCTTAGCCAACTCTACAGTAGTGTTGTTTGCAGGTATGTTTATTGTAGGTGCGGCCATGTTTTACACCGGACTTGCTCAAAAAATTGGTAATGGCGTTGTTAAGGTATCTGGAACAGGCGAAAACAGCTTAATGTTTGGTATTATGGTTGTTACTGCCGCTTTATCATCCGTATTGTCTAATACCGGCACGACGGCTTGTTTACTTCCTGTTGTTTTAGGTATTTGTTCTGCTGCTAAGATTCCTGCGTCCAGGCAGTTAATGCCTTTGGCATTTGCAGCCGGACTTGGTGGTGTTATTACCATGGTGGGTACACCTCCAAATATTATTGCTAATGGTGCTTTACAAGCTGCTGGTATCAAAGATACTTTTGGTTTCTTTGAATATGCTTGGATTGGTATTCCCTTGACGATTGCAGGTATTCTTTACATGATGTTTGTTGGTAAACATTTACTCCCCAAGGCTGCTCTTGATGCTGATCAAGAAATTGAGCAGGAAATTGAAGCAGAGGAAAAGGCGAGCAGTAAGCAATGGATTTCCGGAGCGATTTTGATTGTTGTAATCATTGTTATGGCTGTTGGCGATGAAATAGGCCTTAAGGGTATTGTAACTTTGGAAATGGCCGCAATTGTAGGCGCTATGGTTTGCGTGCTTTCAGGCTGTCTAACAGAGAAACAAGCTTATTCTTCTATTGACTGGGTTACAATTTTCTTGTTTGCAGGTATGATGCCTATATCTACAGCAATGGATAAGACCGGCGCTGGTAAACTAATTGCAACTTGGGCTGTAAGCATCATGGGAGGTAGTCCATCTCCTATGATTGTTACCTCGGTTTTATTTATCATTTCTTGTGGATTGACACAATTCATGTCTAATACTGCCGCAGCTGCGCTTTTGTGTCCTATTGGTGTTGCTATTTCCAAACAATTAGGCGCTTCTCCAAAAGCAGTTTTGATGGCTATTGCTGTTGCCGCATCTTGTGCATTTGCGTCTCCTGTAGGTACACCTCCTAATACCTTGGTACTTGGGCCTGGTGGATATAGGTTTATGGACTATGTAAAAGCCGGTACTGGTTTGTGTGTGGTATCCTTTATAGTGTCTATAATTGTAATTCCTATGGTATGGCCATTTTTCCCTGGTAAATAATTAGGCTATAATTACGAATGAAGATGTACAATTCTGTTACACAAAGTGAGATCTGTATGTAGTGGGTTTCACTTTGTGATGGCAGTTTCATTACTCTGGGGAGTTAGTTTTGAGTGAGAGCAATTTATAAAAAGGAAGTGTAATACATGGAAGGCCAGACAAGTAATCCATGGTTAATCGCGATTATTAACATGACGATAGTTTTTGGTGTATTAATCGTTTTAGGATGGATTATGAAATTTATTCAGATGTTAGATCATAAGCTTATGGGAACTAAATAAGACACAAATTAAGAAAAGAGTGTGAAATTAATGGATGCATTTTTTGTAGCTATCATGTCAGTGTGGACTGACAGCGGTTTTACCGCTTTCACAGTTGGTAACGCTATCATGATGTTGGTCGGTGTTGTTTTACTTTATTTAGCATTGGCTAAAGGGTTTGAACCCTTGCTATTGACACCTATTGCCTTTGGTTGTATCTTGGCTAATGTACCGAAAACGGGATTTGAGACGGACCCCGGTATTATGCAAGTGATTCTTTATGGGATCAACAATGAAGTTTTTCCTCCATTGATTTTCTTGGGGGTTGGTGCTATGACGGATTTCGGTCCGCTAATTGCTAATCCAAAAACTTTGCTCTTGGGAGCAGCAGCGCAAGCAGGTGTTTTCATATCTTTAATCGGTGCTTTGTTTTTGGGGTTTGATATGCGTGAAGCGGCCTCCATTGGTATTATCGGTGGCGCTGATGGACCAACAGCTATTTATTTGACCATGAAGATGGCTCCTCATTTGCTGGGGGCTATTGCCGTAGCTGCTTATTCTTATATGTCTCTGGTTCCTCTTATTCAACCGCCTATTATGAAGTTATTTACTTCTGTTGCAGACCGCAGGATAGTTATGCAACAGTTGCGTCCGGTAAGTCATTTTGAAAGAGTGGTTTTCCCAGTAGTTACTACTATTGCTATTAGCTTACTCTTACCACCGGTTTGCTCACTGATTGGTATGTTGATGTTAGGTAATCTATTTAGAGAAGCCGGTTGTTTGGATCGTTTGTCAGATACCGCACAAAATTCATTAATGAATATAGTGACCATAATGTTGGCAACAGGTACTGGCTTGACCATGAAAGCTTCAAGCTTCTTGAATTATCAGACCATATTAATTATTTGTTTAGGCCTTATCGCCTTCGCCGGTGGTACCGCAGGTGGAGTAATATTCGGCCAAATAATGAAAATTTTGGATGGTGGACAAACCAATCCTTTAATTGGTTCTGCCGGTGTATCCGCAGTTCCTATGGCTGCTCGTGTTTCCCAGATTGTTGGGCAGAAGGCTAACCCAGGTAATTTCTTATTAATGCATGCTATGGGGCCAAACGTTGCAGGTGTAATTGGTACGGCTGTTGCAGCAGGAACTATGCTTGCTATGATTGGACCGGCTCCAATTAAGTAAGCTTTTGTAAAATATAAGGACCGAAATTATTAAAATTTAACAACTTAACTAAAGGACGATGGGGTAGTC
>JAAYAE010000332.1 GCA_012719555.1 Acholeplasmataceae bacterium
ATTTATAATGGCGGTTATCATGAAGACTTTTTAGGGGTATTTAATAACGATGGAACTCAAGGGGCAGGAATGCCTTGTAAAATGCTGGCGGCTAATTACGGGGAACATATGCATGTATTGGCCAATAAATTGGGCTTAAATCCGGAAAAAGTTACAGGCATGGTTACTGCCGCAAGCATGGATAATGTAGCCATACATTCTCTGACCTATGAAGAGTTAACTGTAACTGCTATCGTAACCGGAGGAATAGAAACCAATGGGGGAAGGGTAGGAGATCCCAGCGATTATTATAAACCACTGGAGAAACCTTATAAATTGGGGACTATTAATATAATCTTATTAATTGATTCTGATATGCCGGCAGGAACACTTGCCCGCGCTTTGGTAACTTGTACGGAGGCTAAGACAGCTGCAATTCAAGAGCTTATGGCAGGAAGTAATTATTCTACGGGAATTGCAACCGGATCAGGGACAGATCAAACAATAATTGTAGCAAACACTACCAGTGAACTGTATTTGGAAGGCAGCGGAAAACACGCTAAAATGGGGGAGCTTATTGGCAAAGTCGTCATGTCTGCTGTTAAAGAGGCCTTGGAAAAACAAACAGGATTAAGCCCTAAATTTCAGCATGATTCATTGCAAAGGGTAAAAAGATTTGGCGTGGATGAAACGAGTATCTGGAATAAGTACTTAGCTAAGGGTGGAATGGCTATTAAGCCTGAATTTCTTATTAAGCTTACAAAAATAGCAAAAAAAGACAGCATAGTGACCATAACTTCTTTGTATGTGCATTTATTAGATCAGTTTTTGTGGAAATTGTTGGGAGAAGAAGAGACAGTAGTCGAAGCAAATTATCTGTTAGCTCAAATGGCGGTTGAACTACAAGTTGAAGCAGTGCAATTAACGAGTGTAAATGTTGCTGAATTTAATAATGCTTGGGAAAATTTGGTTATCAGTGCTATTTAAAAAAGGTGTTGACTCTCTACTGGGTATATAGTCTATTATGAAGTTAGGTTAAGTTAACCAATAATTTCAAGAGGTGATATTATGACACATCCAAAGTATGAATTACCAAAGACTCCCCATGCAGAGTATCGTTACAAAATGGCTATGAAACATGTAGAAGCGGCAAAAGCTGCCGGCAAATCTTCTGAAGAAATTCATGAAATATTTAATAAGGTAATGAATTATGACCTTGATAACTTGCCAACAGATGAAGCACACAAGAAGTATGCCAGTGCTGTAAAGCATGCTAAACTTGCTCTAGCTGATGGTAAATCTTCGGAAGAAGCTCATGAGATTTTTAGAAAAGTATTGGAATCTACAGGAGATGGGCACTGCCATAAGTAATTTAATAAGCGTATATGCAAAGGCCCTTAAAGATTTTCTTTAAGGGCCTTTGTTATTTAACTTTGATTTCCAGCCTGGCAATGTATTTTTCTAGTTTATCTGTTGTCCAATAGTTGCGTAGCTGGCATATATAACAATCGCTAATGGGTGTCAAATTTTTTCCTTTTATAAATAAAAGGAGTTCTTTAATAAATGAGGCATATTTTTGATGCCCGGCATCAGTAGTTAGCAAAACCGCATAATTGCCCGCAGATTTAATATGGCTGAAGGAATATTCTTCGGCATAATTAATCCTAGTGTAAATGTAGTTAGCAAAACTGATAGTTTCTTTTTCATAATTATCCTTAGTGAAAATATAACCGTTAATGTGTTCGGTGAAAATTTCATTAGTGGTAAAAGGGGCATTATGTGCGGCGACAACAGTAATTTGTTCTTTCATAGTTTTATTGCTGTCTAGGGTTGTGGATACATAGTATTCTTCCGGGCACTCTTCAATGGAAAAAGTTTTGTTAATAATTTTATCAGTCTGTTTCATGCGGTTAGAACGTTTAATGAGGTTAGCCATATTTTGTTTTAAAAGCTCTATTTGCAAATCATATTCTAAAATTTTATCATCCAACAGTTTTTCCAAATCAAGGGAGTTACGTTGCTCTACATAGTTTTTAATAGTTTTAAGAGGAATACCGAGTTTGCGTAAAGTTATTATTATTTCGAAAATATAATATTGGTCCATGGTATAGTAG
>JAAYAE010000333.1 GCA_012719555.1 Acholeplasmataceae bacterium
AAGTTGATTTATCTAACATTATTCCTACCGGGCCCAGTGGTCGTATCGTAGAGAAAGATGTGTTTAATTATCTTGAAAAACAGAAAGTAAAAGCAACGCCTGTTGCGAAAAAATTGCCGAAGAACAGGGATTAGACTTGCGCTTGATTCAGAAATCTCCAGGAGAAAGAATCACAAAACAAGAACTCATGCCGGAACAAGAAGCTGAAGAAAGCGAACTCCCGATGGCCGAAATAAACACCATTCCCGTTACTGGCATGAGGAAGATCATAGCAGAAAGAATGACAAAAAGCAAAACCACTGTACCTCACATATATCTTACTTTGGATGTAGACATGACAAAAATAATCGAACTTAGGCAAAAGATGTTGTTTCCGATACAAAATAGATACAGCGCAAAGCTTACCTACAACGATATTCTCATAAAAGCTGCAGCCGTAATGCTAAAAGAATATCCCATCATAAACTCAAGTTTTGACGAAACACAAATTATTATTAAACGAGAGATAAACATAGGTTTTGCAGTAGCTTTAGACAATGGACTGATAGTCCCAGTGATAAAAGATGCTGATAAGAAGGGGCTTGGTACTATAGCACAAGAAACAGAAAAACTAACAGAAAGAGCAAAACAAGGAAAATTAATGCCCGATGACTACTCAGGAGGCACATTTACTACAACAAACCTTGGAATGTATGACATAGAAAGTTTCAAAGCTATAATAAACCAACCTGAAAGTGCAATTCTGGCTGTAGGAAAAATCATAAAAAAGCCTGTTGTGATTGATGAACAAATAACCATAAGACCCATGATGAATTTAACACTATCCTGTGACCACCGCTCAATCGATGGTGTTGAAGGTGCTAAGTTTCTTAAGGGATTAAAACAGGTTTTAGAAGATCCATTCGAAATGTTGTTGTAAAGGAGCTGTTTTCTATGCAATATAATATTGCCGTTATTGGTGGTGGACCCGGGGGTTATGTCGCTGCAATTTATGCTGCAAGAAGCAAGGCTAAAGTAGCTCTTATAGAAAAAGATGAGATAGGTGGAACATGTCTGAATAAAGGCTGTATCCCCACCAAAGCACTTATACAAAGTGCACACATATACGACTTGATTAAAAAAGCCAAAAGATTTGGTGTCAATGCAGAAAACGTAAATATAAATTGGGAAGCTATGCAGCAACACAAGAACACCATTGTGGCAAACCTCACTAAAAGTGTGGAGACACTTTTAAAAGTTAATGGTGTTGATATCTACAAAGGCAAGGCAAAACTAATTGATAGTAATACCATAAATATAATCTCTGAAGTTGGGGAAAAAAGCATAAGGGCAGAAATAATAATTTTAGCAACAGGTTCATATCCTGCAACAATACCGATTCCAGGGCATGACTTAGAAGGAGTCATTACCAGTGATGAAGCATTATCTTTGCCGGAAGTTCCCCAATCCATGTTAATTGTTGGTGGAGGAGTAATTGGAATAGAAATCGGGTATATCTACAAGACATTAGGAACAGAGGTAACAATAGTAGAAATTATGCCTCAAATACTTCCCAGGCATGATGAAGAAATAGCAAGAGATCTGAGAGAGGTTCTGCAAAATATAGGTATTAGAATATACACGGATGCCAAAATTAAATCAATAGAAAAAATCAGCAATCATTTAAAAACTACTTATGAAACTAAACAAGGTATAGAATCAGTAACAACACAGAAGGTTTTAATGTCTGTTGGAAGAAAACCTGTAATCGACGCTTTTGAG
>JAAYAE010000334.1 GCA_012719555.1 Acholeplasmataceae bacterium
AATGGTGGAGTTAGTTCGGCAAGAAACTTGGTCTTAGAGAAAGCTCAAGGTGAGCTTATTTATTTTTTTGATTGCGATGATATTCTTGCTTCTGATGCCTTGGAATTCCTCGTTAATTTACACAAAGACACAGGAGCGGATATTGTTTCCTGCGCATGTATGAATGTATATAAACAAGCCATTCCTACTAATCTTAAAGCAAATGAAAATACAAAGAGGATAACTGCGACAACGGACAAATGGAACTATAGGGGAATATTTACAGGCGCTATTATATGTCATCTGTTTTCTAGAGATATTATAGTGGATATGCGTTTTCAAAATAAGATTTGTTACGCGGAAGACGATATATTTTTTATGGAAGTATTTATTAAAGCAAGTAAAATAGCTTACTGCCCGATAATAAAAACTTTCTACTATATACACAGTAATAGTTCTACTCATAGATCACAGCCTTATAGTTTTTTTCAAAGCTTTGTTTTAGCAAAGTATCTCATTAAAGAAAAAGTATACACAGCGACAACTGACACAAATGCACGTGCTATGGTTTATTGTGATTATTGTACCAGCATATTTTCTTTATTTCGTTATGTAGTAAGAGCTGGTGACAAAAGCGAGTACGAGCGCTTACGTAATAAATATTCTGACTTGCTGGAAGCTTTCTTGCATAAAGAAAAAATGGCAATGTTAAAAAAAACAGAATACAGAACTTATATTAAATCCTATGAGCTAGCAAGACTAATACATGTTAGAAAAATTTAGAACCATGGGGCGTGCTATAAGGTGTACATAACAGAAACGGAATCAATGTTAACAGGAAAGTTGAAAACCTTGTTATTGCTGCCTGTTTTTGTCTTAATACTTGCCTGTACATTGAGCATTGGCAAATTACTGGTAATTGCAGTGGCAATGCGTATTTTTCTGTGTTGGAGCTACAAGAGAAGTTATGGCAAAAAAAAATTTAGCAGCAGCTTATTTAAACAGTCAGTATTTTTTATGGCAATGTACCTATTGCTTTTACTAGTCCCGACAATTATTATGCACGGGGACGTGGAGGAAATAGGACACTATGCTGAACGCATGCTGCCTTTTTTCTTGTTGCTTTTTGTGGCAGATGAAGAAGTTAATATATGGAACACGGTTTGGGCAGGCATAGCGTTTTCTTTGTTAATCATCTGTGTTGATACAGTGCCATATGCCATAGCAGGGCAGGTGCCTCTGCGGGGAAATTTCGGTTGGCATAACACTCTTGGGGGCACATTGGCTTTACTTTTACCAATATTTTATTTTGGCATGTACAAAGGTATGTTGAAGCATAAATTTGTGGTTTTGGGGCTAATATTGGTGACTACAGCATTTCTACTTATGGGTTTAACTCAGTCACGTGGGGCATTATTGGCTTGTTTTGCTTCTGTGATTGTGTTTATAGTGGGAATTGCGCTAAAAGATAAATGGACACTTAAAAAAATAAACAGCTACATAATCGTTGCAGTTATACTAGCAGGATCATTTGTTTCTGTAAGCACATTTTTGGGCCTGAATTTAAATAGAAATATTGCCAAAGATGGTAGGGTTGTATTGTTAAAATCTAGCTGGCAGATGTTCTTGGGGCATCCTTTATTAGGGGTTGGTCTCGGCAACTGGCGAGAACAATATGATAATGTCTATGGTGTAAATAATATCGAAAAGCATATAGACTCTCCCCATAATATTTTTTTACAAGAACTTAATGAGGCAGGAATTATCGGCCTAAGTGGATTCTTGGGTTTGCTAGGGTTTCAGTACTATCATTTGCTCAAATCAGCACGGGCAAACATAAGTTCAAATATGACTAAATTGCAATGGCCCTTTGCTATATTATTAACTTACATTGTTACGTTAGTTCATGGGCAGGTAGATTATATATTTTTTCAAAGAAGTTATCAGATGCTCTATTGGCTCTTATGGGGTGTGTACTGCTGGAGCTTGACCTATGAAAAAAGACTTCGGTAATGAAGTTTTTTAGATAAAATACAATACAAGGAGCGTGGCATTGTGAAAGGGATTATTTTGGCAGGTGGTTCAGGGACGCGGTTGTATCCTTTGACTATGGTAACTTCCAAACAGTTGTTGCCTATTTATGATAAACCCATGATTTATTATCCTTTATCTACGCTCATGTTAGCAGGAATTGTAGATATTCTTATTATATCTACGCCGCAAGATTTACCTAATTTTGCAAAACTATTAGGGGACGGTTCTCATTATGGACTGCATTTAAGCTATAAAGTGCAGCCTTCACCTGACGGATTAGCCCAGGCGTTTCTTTTAGGCGAAGAATTTGTTGCCGGGGACAGCTGTGCTATGATTTTGGGAGATAATATTTTCTATGGGGCAGGACTGACAGAGCATCTAAAAGCAGCAGCCTCTAATACTAATGGTGCCACAATTTTTGGCTATTACGTAGAAGACCCTGAGCGGTTTGGCGTAGTTGAGTTTAATGAGAAAGGCAAGGCTGTCTCACTAGAAGAAAAACCAGCACAACCCAAAAGCAACTATGCTGTAACAGGATTGTACTTTTATGATAATAAAGTCTGTGAATATGCAAAAGCACTTAAACCCTCAGCAAGGGGAGAACTAGAAATAACTGATTTAAACAAAATATACTTGGACAAAGGAAATTTAGAAGTAGTTACCCTAGGCCGGGGTTATGCTTGGCTGGATACAGGCACTATTGCCTCCTTAAATGAAGCCTCAGAATTCGTGCGCGTCGTGCAAGAAAGAGCAGGAATCGAAGTAGCGGCTTTAGAAGAAATATCCTATTTAAACGGCTGTATTACCAAAGAACAACTTATCGAAAGTGCAAATTTCTATGGTAAATCACCCTATGGACTGCATCTAAAAAAGGTAGCGGCAGGGAAGTACAAATATTAACTTGCATTACATGCAAATTAATATTTGTACTCAAGTTGAATCCTCTTAGTCTCTCCTAGTAGGAGAGGTGGCAACGATATAAAATATCGTTGACGGAGAGGTTTGTTAATGCAAGTGAAGTGAAACTTCATGTGCAGTATCCGCTAACGCGGAAGTGCAGCTTTTGCTTCGCAAAGTGCAGCTGTTCCTGCGGAACGTGCAGTATTGAAAGCTATGCTTTCAAAGTTAAGGAAAGTTTTTATTCTAAAAACTTGAACTTATAAAGAAACGAAATCTTTCTTGTTCTATTTGGTTTTATATTTTCTTAGTTTTCGTTTACGAAAACATCCACAACTTTCGAGCTAGCTCGAAAAGCTGCACTCCACGCAGTGGAAGCTGCATTACGGCTTTGCCGTAACTGCACTTTGCGACTAAAGTCGCAAAAGCTGCACATATTCATTAACTTAGCCATAGGCTAACCTCATTTTATTTACCTTGGAGGTACGATCATGAAACTAACAACAACAGCAATTCCCGGTGTCGTTATCCTAGAACCTGATGTCTTCGGAGACAACAGGGGATTTTTTATGGAGAGCTGGAGCAAGCAAAAAATGGAAGAAGCAGGCCTGTTTTATGATTTCGTTCAGGATAATCATTCTTCTTCAACCGTTAAGGGTACTTTGCGTGGCATTCATTTCCAAAAAGGAAATATGTGCCAGGCAAAACTAGTCCGCTGTACCAACGGCGCCGTGCTAGACGTAGCCGTAGATTTACGCAAAACCAGTCCTACCTACAAAAAATGGGTAGCGGTAGAACTATCTGCAGAAAACAAAAAACAGCTAATGATTCCACGAGGTTTTGGTCATGGCTTTGTTACTTTAACGGATCAAGTGGAATTTATGTATAAAGCCGATAATTATTATGCACAGCAAGCTGACGGGGGCATCCGCTGGAATGATCCGGTATTGAATATAGCTTGGGGCATTGACGCACCAATCTTGTCAGCAAAAGACAGTAGCAATCCTTTTTTACAAGATATTGAGGCACAACTTGATTTTTAGAAATTTACAGGAGGATATTCTGCAATGAAAATTATAGTAACCGGTGGTGCAGGATTTATTGGTGGCAATTATATCCACATTATGCAAAAAAAACATCCTGAGGACGAAATAATCTGCCTTGACGCTTTGACCTATGCGGGGAACATAGAAACCTTGGCGCAGGTAATGCAAAAACCAAATTTTAAATTTGTAAAAGGAGATATAGCTGATCGTGCCGCTGTATTTAAGCTTTTTGCCAAGGAAAAACCAGACATAGTGATTAACTTTGCCGCTGAGAGCCATGTTGACCGCTCACTTTTAAATCCGGAACTTTTTTTACAAACCAATATTATAGGTACCAGTGTTTTATTGGATGCCTGTCGTGAATATGGTATTAAACGTTATCACCAAGTTTCAACAGATGAGGTTTATGGCGATCTGCCCTTAGATAGGCCTGATTTATTTTTCACCGAGGAAACGCCATTACATACTTCCAGCCCTTATTCCGCTTCTAAGGCCTCAGCTGATTTGCTGGTATTAGCCTATTACAGGACTTTCGGCGTTCCGGTGACTATTTCTCGCTGTTCCAATAACTACGGGCCTTATCATTTTCCGGAAAAGCTCATACCTCTCATGATTGTCAATGCCTTAAAAAACAAACCCTTGCCCATATACGGCAAAGGAGAGAACATACGTGACTGGCTATATGTAGAAGATCATTGTACGGCCATCGACCTTATCGTGCGTAGTGGCAAAGTTGGCGAAGTCTATAATATTGGTGGTCATAATGAAAAGACTAACCTTCAGGTTGTACAAGCTATACTTAAAGAATTAGGCAAAGGTGAGGAATCTATTTGCTATGTTGCAGATAGGCTTGGCCATGATAGGCGCTATGCTATTGACCCAACAAAAATCAAACATGAACTTGGCTGGGAACCAATAACAGGGTTTGACGAAGGAATCAAGAAAACAATTATTTGGTATATTACCCATAAACTCTGGTGGCAGCGCATAGTAAACGGAGAATATCAAACCTACTATAAAAATATGTATTATGGTAGGTGATGGTGTCTTTCTAAAAATAGTCTAAGTTTAAAAGTGTGATTAAAAGTTTAAAGATGGCTCTGTCCAAATTTGGACAGAGCCATTTGTGTCTGTGGATTTTATGTGATTTTGTAGTTACTAGTTAGTAAAAATAATAGATATTCATTTATGTCATATCCAAAGACCACGAAAAAGTTTGCACTTTTTTGTATATCTTTGCACTTTTAAACGCCCAATTTGCTGATAAAATTAAAAGAGCTAGCTGATAAAAAATAATTCAATGTGAAATATTTGATTTGAAAGTTGAGCGCAGTGGGGGGAATAAGCGTTTATATGATGTTTATTGTGCAGTAATAATAGTTTTTTTTGCCATGTCGTTGACAAATGAATATAACAAATGTTGGACAG
>JAAYAE010000335.1 GCA_012719555.1 Acholeplasmataceae bacterium
ATTCGCTTTTTTCAGGATCTGCCGCCTGTTTCCAATAATCTACGATTGCTGGCGTTGAGTCACTTACATATTTGTTAATGATATTTTTCTTTGTAGTATCATCAATTATTCCTTCAAGAGAGCCATGATCTGTCCAATCCTCATACGCAGCGCTCCACCAATCCATTTTTGTGGGACTAGAACTTGTTTCCGGATATCCTGCTGCGATATATTGGTCTTTAATACCCATCTCAATCATTGTGTTTTTAAAGGTGTTCATCTTAGCTGGAGATGCCACGTTATATGCATTCTCTGCAATGGCACCGCTCAGACTATTTTCTCCTGTACCACGCACAAAACTCAGCCAGGCATCTGTGTTCTCTTGATAATACTTTTTTTGAGAATCAGTTATAGCTATAACTGATCCACTGGAGCCACTTGAAGACGTTAGTGTATCAACCATATTTATATTGAAATTATCTACAGATGCTTGAAACCCATTTAGTGACTTCTGTACTTCCGGAACTTTTCGCTCCGCTGCGTAATTTTGATATTTAAAGTCACCATCACTAGATTCGTAATTAGCACCAACCATAATGCTGCCATTACCTAAAGGAGATATAATTTCCAAAGCGCCTTTAGCTCCGCCATAAGAACTTTTTCCCATCTCAGCCGAAATTTGAGTCCCGCTTGGTTTTTTCGTAACAATATTAATTACGCCGCCCATAAACGTTCCTGCAAATCTACTTGGGATATAGCCACGATAGACTTCGATACGTTCCACGTTCTTTACTGGGATTGTTGAAATATCAACAGCAGCATCGCCGCCAAGATTTGCGAGAACGCCATCAATAAAAATTCCCACCTGTGCCGCTGTTGAACCACGGACAGTAACTGTAGTGTATTGCCCTTTACCATTTACTTCCCTTACATGAACACCGGGTACATCCTTCAACAAATCAGGCAGCGATTTTTGTTCGCCTTTATAGTCATCCGGTCGTATAACAGTGACTGACCCAGGAGATAGTTTGCTTTCCCAAGCCGGGCGTTTTGCCTCTACGGTAATTTCTCCTAAGGAGAACTCATGAGTTATATTTGCCTGTTCCTCGGCATTTGCCATACTATTTATTGTGCAAACACCAATGGCCGTAGTAATTGCAAGCATATATACCGCGGATTTATTGTTTATCGGCAAAGCTTTTTGCTTCACATTATCACCCTCCTGAAATGCATTTAATACAAGTCCAAAACATCTATTGCTCAAGCAAAGATCAGAAATTCCAGCACATTATCACATTTATTTTTCACTTAGTTATTACCGTCAAATATCTTTGATAAATTCGACTACCCATCTTAACTTTCTATTTTTACAATAAAAAAGACCAAGTTTTGGTGATAGTAAGACTATCACCAAAACTTGGTCTTCAAGTAAGTTTCGTTATTATAAATTGCAATAAGCTCCGACTCTACGGCTTCTTGAGAAAGTAAGGCTAAACCTGTTTGCTAGAATTGCAAAAATAAAATATTTAGTTTTCAATTGTCATTTAATGAAATTCAAAATATGACGTTCATGAAGATTTCATAAAACGAGCAGCCTTACCAAAATGGTAAGGCTGCTCGCAAAGCAAAAATGCTTATACAACATAACAGCTCTAACCATCTCTCGTGGGCTTAGCTGAGGGAAAAGTGCATTGTCGACGTGATCAACTGATAGCAACAACTATCAAGCAACTCTAACCCCTATTATATTAAATCAATAAAGCGATTGTATCATCACGGTATTTTATTGTCAACCCAAT
>JAAYAE010000336.1 GCA_012719555.1 Acholeplasmataceae bacterium
CTGTTTCCTTAGGATTCATGCCCGCAGCCGGTTCGTCTAGAAGCAGCCATCTTGGTTCGGTTGCTAACGCCCGTACAATTTCTAAGCGACGTTGTTTACCATAGGGCAAAGACGAAGCTTTTTCTTCGCGCATATCCCACAAGTCTACTTTGCGTAATAACGCTTCTACCTCTATTTCTGCTTTGCTTTGTTCCGCATTATACCACGGTAAATGCAACGCAGCTGACATGAAATCTGATTTTATATGCAAATGTTTTGCAATAATTACATTTTCATAAACCGTCAGGTCTTTAAACAGTCTGATATTTTGGAAAGTACGCGCAATACCAATTTTAGCGATTTCGCTAAGTTTCATGCCGGTAATATCACATTCTTTACCATTCTTGTCAGTATAGACTACGGTTCCCTTAGTAGGAGTATAAACCCCTGTAATCATATTAAAGGCAGTCGTTTTACCGGCACCATTAGGTCCAATAAGAGCAACTATTTCATGTTCATTAATTTCCAATTCCAAATTATTTACGGCAGTAACACCGCCAAATTGCATGGTAACAGCATTTGTTTTTAGAATACTACTCATTGGGATGCTCCTTTCCGCTTAAAAAAGCCGAGAGGATTTTTGCAAAACGCTATCAGCTTGCTCCAAGTAATTTCTCTGGTACCCATAATACCGTGTCGCCAGAAAAGCACGCAGGCCATTAGTAATGCTGAAAACATAACCATACGTAAGCCTGGACGGAAAAGTGGTATCATAGTGCCAAAAATTTCTAAAGGTTCATCAAATATACGCAAATATTCTAGGCCTGCTGTAACTATCACAGCCCCCAACATGCTGCCTGTAATACTGCCCATACCACCTAAAACTATAATAAGCAGAAAGTTGTACGTCAATGTAAATAGAAAGTTTTTAGGATCAACGGTACCAAGTAAAGCGCCATATAATCCACCACCAATACCAGCAAAAAATGCGCTAATCATAAAGGCTAAGCATTTATGTTTATAAAGATTTATACCCATAGCTTCCGCGGCTATTTCATCTTCACGGATAGCCTTAAATGCCCGACCATACGAAGAATTAATTAATGCCGCAATAAACGCAAAAGTAATGGCTGTAACCACAAAAATATAACGAACATCATTTAACGGCGGAATATCTTTAATACCTAGTGCTCCATTTGTAAAAGAAGATGCATTGGTAATGCAAATACGAATTATTTCAGAAAATCCCAAAGTTGCAATAGCCAAATAGTCTCCACGCAAACGCAAGACCGGTGTGCAGATAAGGAACGCTACCAACGCAGCCAAAAGTCCGCCAACTATAAGCGCCAGCCACACAGGCATTTGAATACCGGCAATAAGTGGATTCATTGGTACAGCATAAAAAACATTGGCTCTTAGTTCCACCGGAACAGTGAAAATACCAACAGTATAAGCACCTATAGCCATAAACCCAGCCTGCCCTAGCGAAAACTGTCCTGTGAAACCATTGGTTACATTCATAGACAGACCAATAATTGCATAAATTAAGCATAAGTTAACAATACGACGTATATAAGAATCTAGTTCACCATTAACAAACCAAGACACACAAAAAAGCACTATTAGTAAAATTGCGGATAAGATTAAATCTCTTTTGTTTTTCATGATTACACCTTCTCCGTTGTTCTCTCGCCTAAAATACCTGTAGGCCTGTAGAACAATATAATAATAAGTACGATGAAAGCGAAAGCATCACGATAGCCTGATAATTCCGGGAAAAAAGCAACAATCAAAATTTCCCCAAGTCCCAGAATAAAGCCGCCTAACACAGCCCCTTTAATGTTCCCAATACCGCCTATAACGGCGGCAATAAAACATTTTAGACCCGGCATAACACCCAAATACGGAGTTATACCCGGATACCTAATTCCCCACATAATAGCTCCGATAGCAGCTAAAGCTGAGCCAATAATAAAAGTCATAGATATAATATTGTCAATGTTGATGCCCATAACGCGAGCTATTTCATAGTCTTTAGAAACCGCTCTCATAGCCATTCCTGTTTTTGTATGGTTTACAATATGAAGTAAAACTAACAAGCTTATTACCGTTATTACAGGAATAACCAAACTAATAGCTTGTATTTTAATACTGCCAACAGCGATATTTTGTGAAAGAAGAGGAATATCAGGGAAACTCATGGGTCTACCACTAAACAAGTAATTAGCTAAATTCTCCAGCAGGAAAGAAGCACCAATAGCCGATATTAATACTGAATTTTTTGGTGCGTCTCGCAAAGGCCGATAAGCCATACGCTCAATAACTGCCCCCAATAATGCCGTAGCAACTATAACACCTATAAAAGTAAAATACCAAGGAACATGAAAAATTGTAATACCAAAATATGCAAAATAACAGGCCATCATAACGATGTCCCCATGCGCAAAGTTAATCATAAGCAAAATGCCATAAACCATAGTATAACCTATGGCAATTAAGGCATATAAGCTGCCTAATGATATTCCATTAACCATATGCTGTGCAAAACTTGCACCTGACATATTTAACAAACCTTGGAAAAACTCCATTTGTTTACACCACCATATAAGAATAAAAAGAATTGCTTCCTTCCTTTTCGGGAAGGAAGCATTAGTATTAAGCTAAGGTAAAAATATTATTTTACGTCAACAAAATCAATATACTTAAATTTGCCATCTTTGACAGTCTTAATAACAGCGCCCTTAATAGGATCACCATTTTTGTCAAGAGTGGTTTTCCCTGTTACGCCTTCCATATCTTTTGTAGTGGCAATTGCGTCACGTATTTTTACAGAATCTGTGGAATTAGCACGTTTTATGCCATCAATAGCAATTAGGTAAGCATCATAAGCCAATGCACTTAAAGCAGATGGCTCGCCTTTATACTCTTTTACATATTCGTCCAAGAATTTCTTGGCTTCGGCAGTAGTAGCTTTTTCACGGTCAAAAGCAGTAGAGAAGGCTACTCCTTCAACATCAGCACCACCAACACTAATAAATTCTTGAGTTTCCCAAGTATCACCGCCCAAGAATGGAGCTGTAATTCCTAACTGACGAGCTTGTTTAATAAGCAAGGCAGACTCAGTAAAGTTGCCTGGTGCAAAAATAGCATCGGGATTCATAGCCTTAATATTTGTCAAAATAGCAGAGAAATCTTTGTCTCCTGTTTGGTAATTAGCAACTTCAATAACACTATCAGGGCCAGCAAGTTTTATAAAAGCATCTTTGAAAAATTTAGCTAAACCAACAGCATAGTCGTTGGAAACTTCTTGTATAATAGCAACTTTTCTAGCACCATTTTTAAAAGCATAGTTAGCCATTACGGTGCCTTGGAATGGATCAATGAAACAAGCACGGAAATAATAATCGTTGTTTGCTGTAACCTGTGGATTTGTACAGCTAGTGCCAATAGCCGGCACTTTACTAGTTTTAACAATGTTACCTGCTGCCATAGACAGCGAAGAACCATAAGAACCTAAAATTACTTTAACTTTGTCTCTTTCAATTAAACGGGCAGCAACAGAAGCAGCTTCCGCCTTATCAGATTTATTATCAGCAATAACCAACTCAACTTTTTTACCAAGGACTTCAGGATGAAGCTTATTAGCCAGCTTAATACCTCGCAGCTCTAATTCACCCCCGGCAGCATTGTCACCTGTTAGCGGTAAAAATACGCCAATTTTAATTACATCAGATTTCTCGGCGTCTTTTTTTGTTCCACCACAACCGGTTAGCACGCCTACCGCTAATGCAGAAACCAAAAGTACAGACATCAATTTTTTCAAATTAATCTTCCCCCTGTATATCATTTTTTTAGTATAACGTCCTTCGACATTCGCTATTATATCACGCCATATTTTGCTTTACAACTAAGACAAATCAGCCTTTTATTTACAAATCAGTACTAAAGTTTTTACATTTATGTATCTTTTACATCTTTTTGTCACGGACTTTTTGGTACAATCGCATGTTTTGTTCTTTTGGAAGAGACAAACGCGAAAACGTTTTTGTTTGTGTCCGTTTCCAGTGCACAATTAAATTAAAAATAAAACCTCTTAAAAGCAAATGTTTGCTTTTAAGAGGTTTTATGGCGTTATTTCTACTCTTTTCCTTCTTGCTCAAGCTTCTCCATAGCTGCCGCCCTACCCTTAACATAATCAGTCATTAAAACCTGGGTATCCTGAACTGTGGCCATACCGTGCTGCAAGTTCTTTTCTAAGAAGGGATATATTCTCTCCAATCTTTCACGTTTATCTACCAACTGAATAACAACAGGTAAATTAATGGGATCCGTAAAATTAATCAAAAAGCGCTTTTCCATACCTCGTTTTTGGCTGGCATAGCCCTCAATGCACTTGAAGACAGTACCACCGGCAATGCCGGCTTTTCTTGCTTCCTCGAAAATACATTTGTAAATTGGTTTGTCCTTGTAATAAACATCCTCACCTACATAAACAGTTAAAATCGTCAAGGTTTTGAATTCTGCTGCCATATTAATCCACTCCTCATCATATTTTTCTGTTATAAACTTCAATATCACATCATAACATTTCGTTAAGACTGCCGGTGCGATACCCCTGCAAATCCAAAGTAACATACAAAAAGCCCAACTTTTTTAAATAAGCAGTAATTTCAGCTCTTATTGCAGGGTCTAACAATTTGGCAAAATCTTCCTGTCCCACCTCCACTCTGGCTAAATTACAATGGCAGCGTACTCGAAGTTGCGTGCAACCAAGCTTAGCCAAAAACTCTTCAGCAGCATCTACTCTCGCCAATTTCTCCTCAGTTAAAATCTCACCATAAGGAATTCGCGACGCCAAGCAAGCGGCTGATGATTTATCCCATGTAACAATACCCAATTTATGTGACAATTCCCTGATATCCGATTTTGTTAGCTCCGCGTAACGTAAGGGGCTGACAATTTTTAATTCCTCTAAAGCACGCATTCCCGGTCTATAGTCTCTGGTGTCATCTAGATTAGAACCGTCAGCTATCGTCTTTATTCCTTTCTTTGCTGCTTCTTGCTGCAGTAAAGAAAATATAGCTTTTTTACAATAGTAACATCTGTCAGGTGGATTTTGGGCTACAAATGGAATTTTCAAAACATCAACTGTTAATATCTCGTGAGCTATACCTAATTGTTGAGCAAACTGTCGTGCAAATTCAGTTTCTGCAGTGGGATTAAAAACGGATTGCACAGTTATGGCAAGCGCCTTATCTCCAAGTTCCTGCCTAGCCACCGTGGTCAAAAAGCTGGAATCCACGCCTCCTGAAAATCCTATAACAACACTACCCAACTCGTGTAAATAAACTTTCAATTTCTCGTATTTTTCTTCAATGTTCACTATCTTTACCTCGTGCACCGGCGTGCTTTTTACGCCAAATTAAATAACCCACACCGCTAGACAAAAGTATTAATGCCAGCCAGCCTGCAGCCTTAAATGGATTACAATAAGTAACAGTTGCCTGCATTGGAGTATCCTCTCCCATAGCTAAAACCCATGTCATAGTTTTACCATCTTCAGAAACAATTGCAGCATTACTGCTAGTTGCCCTAGTAGGAAGTTTTAAAACAAAGCGCAAATCAATTTGCTTGATCAAATTTTGCATCAACCATTGTTCGTTGGTCTTAAGATTTTTGCCTTGATTAGTTTTTAAGTTCAGATGAGTATTAACAGTTACTGTATCAAACAGCAACCCTCCTGCTACTGTAACTATGGGATTGGCACTATCAGCTTCTTTTGACGTTCCCCCCGTTTTCTCTTTTTTGGTTCCCTGCACAGCCTTTTCCAATTTGTCGAACCGAAAAGCATCTAACACTTTGGAATTTTGCACATCGCTAATATTATTATAGTGTTTATGTGCTAAAAATCCCGTCATGTCACCATCTGCTACGTCACTAACCGCATATCCATCCTTGCTGAAATCGCTGCGGAAAGAATCAAGACCCTTAGCTAGAACAGGCACTGCCACTAACTTACAATCTATATCCGCCGCACCCATACGGGATATATCCAAGGTGATGACGCCCCTTGCACAACCGGTCAAACCTACTGTCAAACAGATTAGCAATAGCAAAAATATTTTTTTCATAGGCTAGCTCCTAACGTTTTCTATTAACCATATCCACTAATGCCTGTTCACGCAATGCTGTTTTCAATATTTTTCCCGTAGCACTTTTGGGCATTTCCGCTCTAAACAAAATTTCTCTTGGCACTTTATAAGGAGCAATTCTTTCCAATAAGTATTTGCGTAGCTCTCGTTTATCAAGCTCATAGCCTGCATTTAAAACTATGTATGCGCAAATAGCCTGCCCTCTCAATTTATCAGGAATACCAATAACGGCCGCTTCAAAAATAGCCGGATGTCTATATAATACTTCTTCTATCTCGCGCGGATAAACATTTTCTCCACTAGAAATTATCATATCCTTTAAGCGATCCACAATGAAAATAAACCCTTCTTCATCCTTGTAGGCCAAATCTCCCGTATGCAGCCAACCATCGCGCAAGGTCGTTGCCGTTTCCTCAGGAAGGTTAAGATATCCTAGCATAACATTGTCACCGCGCACGCACAATTCACCAACCTCGGATGTTCCCACTTGTTCGTCATTTTCATTTAAAATATGTACTGTAACTCCTGGGAGCGACGGACCTATAGACCCCAACTTTATAGCATTTGTAGGATTAACAGAGACTACAGGGGATGCTTCTGACAAACCGTAACCTTCTTGTACAGGTTTACCAAATTTATTTTTACACCCTTCTGCTAAAATACGTGGCAAAGGGGCTCCACCGCTAATAAAATATCTAATACCGGCTAGTTCTTCAGGTTCTGCTCCTTTGTAGAATAATTGAATCATGGTGGGAACGCCGGCAAAAGTATTAACATTATGGGCTGCTATAAGTTTCATTGTATCTTTGAAAATATAAGTTTCCTGTATAACAATAGTAGCACCGTGGTACAACGGCCCACTTATGGAAACCGTCCAGGCAAAGCAATGATACATAGGCAATACGCACAATGCGGAATCTGTTGAATAGGTCTTTACTACCTCTGTAAATTGCATAGTATTAGCAACTAAATTCTTATGGCTAAGCATAGCTCCCTTGGGAATACCGGTAGTTCCTGAAGTATATATTATAGTGCAGTTATCGTTTTCATCCATGGTATAATTAACAAATTCATGGTCGGTTATCTGACACATATCCTCATAGTCAAATTGCAACAGACCACTTTCATAGCCAATTTCCGCTAAAGCCTCTGTCATCTCCAATTTCTGACGTGTTACCATAAATTTCATGGAAGCATCTTTAACGATGAAAGCAACCTCTCTTGCCGCCAGCTGAAAATTGAAAGGCACTACTACGGCACCGGCTTTAATAATAGCAAAATAAGAAACTACAAAATCTGCGCAATTCCTACTGAGCAAACCAACCTTATCACCTTTTTTCACCCCGCGGCTTTGTAAATAGTTGGCCCATTGGACAACTTTTCTTCGCAACTGACCATAAGTTGTTATTTGGTTCTTAAAAATAAGTGCTGTTTTGTCTCCCGGATGCTCGGCGATAATATCAAAATATAACATTCTATAATGTCCCCCCAAATAATTTGCATATTTATCTTTATATTATACTAGACATAGTCCTAAAATGCTAAATTTTTCCTTTTTTTCTACCTCACTCTTGCATATTACCTTTAAATTAAGTAGTATTATGGTAAGAATAAAATAAAGGAGTGGCTCTCAATGACTGAAATAAAGATAGGTCTTACCGCTACAGCTATGGAAACTGTACTATATACCAATATCGCTTCTGCTTTAGGCAGCGGAAACTTGAGTGTTTATGCTACCCCCGCTATGGTCGCTCTCATGGAAAAAGCAGCCTGTAATGCCCTAAATCCCTACTTAGAATCAGATTCTTCCAGTGTAGGAATTAGTATGAACATTACTCACGACTCTGCAACCTTACCCGGCAAAATCATTACCGCCACAGCAGAATTAGTGAAAATCGATGGTCGCAAACTAACCTTTAAAGTAAGTGCACAAGATGAATATGGAATTATTGGTAAGGGTACACATCAGCGTTTTATTGTCAACAAAGATAAATTTATTGCTAAATTAAAA
>JAAYAE010000337.1 GCA_012719555.1 Acholeplasmataceae bacterium
ACTCATGGTTGTGCATTCTATATGCCATCCAGGGCGTCCCTTCCCCCAAGGACTATCCCAAGAAGGTTCTCCCGGCTTAGCCGTTTTCCATAAAGCAAAATCCATAGGATTTTCTTTGCGGTCATCAATATCTACACGAGCTCCTGACATCATATCATCCAAATTGCGGCCGCTTAATTCACCATAATGTGCAAACTTCTCTACCCTGTAATATACATCACCATCTACTACATATCCATATCCATTATCTATCAAAGTTTGAACTGTTTTAATTATTTCTGTCATATGATCTGAAACTTTTGGATAAACATGTGCTCTTCGTACATTTAACTGGTCCATAACTTCAAAATAAGCATCAATGTACCTATTGCCAATATCGCTCCATTGCACGCCCTCATCATTGGCTTTATTGATAATTTTATCATCCACATCCGTGAAATTTTGCACATGAGTTACATCATAGCCCTCATGCTCCAAAAACCTTCTTATAACATCCCAAGTAACAAAAGGCCTAGCATTACCTATATGAGGGTGGTTATAGGGTGTAACCCCGCAAACATAAATACCGGCTTTGCCCTTAACAATTGGTTCGAAGTTCTCTTTTTGTTTCGTCAGAGTATTATATACTTTAATAGTCATCATAGTTCTCCTTTAAGCTAAGGCTATGCCTACTTTTTCCAAGCTTGTTTTAATACGTTTTATGCTCCGGTCTTTTCCTAGTAACGGAATCATTTCCACTAATTCCGGACCATGTTGATTACCGGTCAAAGCCACACGAACCGGCATATAAACGAATTTACCACCAAATTTGGTCGTTTTTTGTATAGTTTTAAAAATATTTTTTACCGTTGGCCCGTCAATAATTTCGGCGGCTTCCAATTCTTTTATAAACATTTGCATAACTGTTGGAACTGTTTCCTCTTTTAATACAGCTTCTGCTTCCGAAGTTTCGAACTCGAATTCATCACCAAAATACATTCCCACCACCTGAGGAATTTCTGCACCAAAAGATACTTGTTCGTGTGCTGTAGCAACCACTTTTTTCAGCCAAGCTAATTTTTCGTCTGTTTCTTTCCCATTCATATACCCAGCAGCAATCATATGTGGTTTAGCTGCTGCAAAAAATTCTTCAGGGGTTAATTTCCTCATATAATGTTGATTAATCCAGTTCAGCTTATCTACATCAAAAACAGCGGGGTTTTTTGCTACATGTTTCATAGAAAATTCTCTAATTAATTCTTCTTCTGTGAAAATCTCTTGCTCACTGCTAGGCGCCCACCCCAGTAAAGCCAAAAAATTCACAAGACCTGCCGGTAGATACCCCATCTGCTTGTATTGATCAACAGAAGTTGCTCCGTGACGCTTACTCATTTTCTTCTTATCTTTGCCCAAAATCAAAGAAATATGTCCAAATTTAGGGCGTTCAAATTGCAAAGCATCATATACTAACAATTGCCTTGGTGTATTTGATAAATGTTCCTCGGCACGAATTACATGAGTAATATGCATCAAAGCGTCGTCAATGGCTACAGCATAATTATAAGTAGGAATACCATCAGATTTAACTATAACAAAATCGCCTATACCATCTGACTCAAAACTTACTTCACCACGCACTAAGTCATCAAATACAATTTGTTTGCCTTCAGGAACACGGAAACGGATACTCGGCTTCCTACCTTCAGCCTTATAAGCTGCAATTTGTTCCGGAGACAAATTACGACATTTACCCATATAGCGGGGCATCATGCTTTTCGCAGTAAGAACTTCGCGCTCTTCTTCCAATTCTTCAGGCGTACAGTAACAATAATAAGCCTTTCCTTCCGCCAGTAATTGGTCAGTATATTTTTTGTATATATCCAAGCGCTCCATTTGGCGATAAGGTCCGTACGGGCCCCCAACATCTACGCCTTCATCCCAATCCATACCAAGCCATTTCAATGCGTCCTTGATATTTTCTTCTGATTCAGGCGTAGAACGCTCTCTATCTGTATCTTCAATTCTCAAAACCATCTTTCCACCCATTTTACGGGCCAAGAGCCAATTAAATAAAGCGGAACGTGCTCCACCAATATGAAACGGTACTGTTGGACTCGGTGCAAACCTTACTCTAATTTCTTTATCCATGAAAATTCCCCCAATATAATTGATAGTAGCCAAAACAACAATAAATTACCTGCCTATTATAACATAAAGAGCAAGCTATTTTTTACGAATTACTGTTACAGTTGCTTGTGCTGCTATTCCTTCTTTTCTACCAACAAAACCCAATTTCTCAGTAGTAGTAGCTTTTACATTCAAAGCATCATCAGCCAAATTTAATTCCTTTTGCAAATTTTTCTTCATTGCTTGACGATATGGTGCCATTTTGGGCTGCTCGGCAATAATCGTAATATCAGCATTGCCAACTTGCCAGCCCGCACTGCTCAAGATTTTTATGACGTGACGCAAAAGCACCATACTATCAGCGTCTTTAAAAGCTGTGTCAGTATCAGGAAAGTATTGCCCAATATCTCCCATTCCCACAGCTCCCAGCATCCCGTCCATTAAAGCATGCAAAGCTACATCAGCGTCAGAATGGCCCTCCAAGCCTAACTCATAAGGAATTAAAATGCCACAAATTATAAGTTTTCTGTTTGGGACTAAACAGTGTACGTCAAACCCGCAGCCAACATGTATGCTTTCATTCACAATAATTTCTCCCTTTTCTCTTAGTAAAACTTTAGCCCAAAGCAAATCCTCCGGAGTTGTGATTTTGTTGTTTTCGTAGGACCCTTCTGCCACTGTTACCGGCACACCCATAAGTTCTACAGCACTAGCATCGTCAGTAACTATTGCGCCTGTTATTTTTAGTGCTTTGTAAGCCATTTTTAATAGCCCTATTCTGAAAATTTGTGGTGTTTGTACAACGCGCAAAGCATTGCGTTCAGGGGTTTCCATTACCAGATTCTTATCATCTACAACCTTGATTGTATTTTTTTCAGGAACTGCAGCTACAGCAGCCCCTGTTTTTCTAGCTACTTGCCATACGCGTTCAAATATTTGTGCCGTGGCAAAAGGACGTGCACCATCATGGACAGCCACATATCCTTCAGCTTCCGGAATACTGTCTAAAGCATTTGCTACTGAATCCTGTCTTTCTAACCCGCCGGCAACAACTTCCCAACTCAACCCAGGATAATATTCGTTTTGATACCTTTTTAAAATTTCAGTGGCTTCACTAATTTCATTAGGAGCAACTACTACAACTACTCTATCTAAGTTCTTGATAGCATTAATCTCTTTTAGATTATAAACAATAATAGGCGCTGCATCCAAAAGCACAAAGGCCTTGTTTTTACCAAGGCCTAAGCGTTTTCCCGATCCGGCAGCCGCCAAAATAACTATGAGCTTTTCCATAAATTTTCTCCCACATTATTTCATTTTGGCAAAAATCATACGTCCTGCTGATGTCTGTAGAACAGATGTTACAATAACAGGTACATTAGCATTAACAGCACGTCTACCGCCTTCTACGACAATCATAGTGCCATCATCTAAGTAAGCAATAGCTTGTCCTTGTTCTTTGCCTTCTTTTGCTAAAAATACTTTCATTTCTTCTCCTGGTAAAACTGCTGGTTTTACCGCATTTGCTAGGTCATTAATGTTCAAAATGCGTACGCCTTGGATCTCGGCAACTTTGCTTAAATTGAAATCATTTGTTGCTACAACACCGCCAATTTCTTTGGCTAGTCTTACCAGTTTAGCGTCAACTTCTGTTATATCGTCATAGTCTCGTTCACTAATTTCCACTTTAGCTAATTTATCTGCCTGAATTTCTTTGACTACATCTAATCCTCGCCGGCCACGATTACGTTTCAAAGTATCAGCGGAATCAGCTATCTTTTGCAATTCCTCCAATACAAATTTCGTAATCACGATAGGTCCATCCAAGAAACCTGTTTTTACAATATCTACAATACGCCCGTCAATTAAAACACTGGTATCAAGAATTTTATAATTGCAAGAAACTAAATGAGCATCGTTTTTCTTTATGCTCTCCTTCGGCATTCGCAAAGATGGAATCCGATTGAAAAAAGATACGATATCAGTACGTTTGCGCAGGGCAACTTTTGCACCAACAATAGCAAATATTAAGCTTAAAATTAATGGAATATAAGAACCAACTATAGGTAAATGAGAAAAAGGTGCTCCTAATAAATTAGCCACAACAAGCCCAATAATAGCGCCCATAGCTACAACCAAAATATAACTGGTAGGAAGTTTAGCCAAGACAACAGCAATAAGTTCAGTAAAACGCATAGTGCTGTTAATAAGCATTGGCGCCACTGCATATCCTACACCGCCAAAAACTAAAACACCAATAACTCCTGATAATGTTGTCGCGATAGTAACGCCAAATATTCCGCTACTTTCAAATTTATAATTGACCACTCCTGAAATATAAGGTGTCATTAATTCCATCAAAATTAAACCTGTAATAGCGAAAACAATCACTATTGTTAGTTTTAAGATTTTTTCTAACATTTTTTCACCTCCTTTCGCTCGTACCATTATATTTTACTATAAATATTCCTATAAATACACACAAAAAAAAAATACGTCGATTTTGACGTATTTTAACCAAAAAATTTCATTAACCAGGCCTCGCTATTGGGTCCATCACAGGATCTCACTAACATAACTTCGCTTAGCAATATTTGCTTTGCCGTATTTAAAAGTCGTCGTTCACCTGTTGAAAGCTTTTTGGTGTCTTCTTGAACTGCCAAGGTTCGAACCACATCAGCTACTTCAAAAATATCTCCGCTTTTCATCTTGTCCAAATACATGTTAAACCGTCTATTCCAAGTAATGGTTTTCATAATGTTTTCAGGTCGATCCTTCAATACACTTTCAACCTTAGTCAGAATTTTTTTATCAACAATATGGCGCACCCCAACGCGCTCCACATTTCCCTTTGGAATCATGACCTTCATATCCCCCAAGAGCATTTGCAATATAAAATATTCCACAATATTTCCGTCCAGATTGCGTTCTTCAATCTCTTCAATTATTCCTGCTCCGTGCATTGGATAAACTACTTTATCTCCTATGGCAAACATCCTTGTCCCCCCTCAAAACAAAACTTACTACACAAACAAAAAATGTCAGTGCCATACTCTATAATTAGATAACGCTAATTTGAAGAATATAGATGTATTATAACACAAATTAGTAAATTTTGTCAAAGTTATATATTGTAC
>JAAYAE010000338.1 GCA_012719555.1 Acholeplasmataceae bacterium
TACGATTAATACACTTATATTTATAAACAGGTCTGCCTACACAACCACGGTTAAGTTCTAAGTGTAATACATTTACCGATTTAAGGAATTCTAAATACTTGCGAATGGAAACTCGGGAAATCCCTACTAATGATGATATTTCTTCAGTAGTAAAAGTGCCTTCAATTTTGATTATCTCTTGCCAAACATTATAAAGTGTAGTTTTTTCCAAACCCTTAGGAATCTTACCTGTAGCATTCTTATTGCGGTTTAACAAAGAGCTATCCAAATCATCTTGTTTGATAACTGACTCTTTATTAATCAAATTAAACCGTTGTCGATAATTATTCAGCGATGTGCTAAATCTTTCAAATTCAAAAGGCTTAATAATATAGTCAAAAGCACCCAAACGTAGAGCTGTGAGAATCCGATCTCTGTCATTAGCTGCAGAAATCATAATTACATCAACATCAATGCGTTTTGCACGAATTTCCTTTAAAAGGTCTAAGCCATCTTTTCCTGGCATATAAACATCAAGAATAACTAAATCTACCTGTTTTTCTTCCAAATAGTTAATTGCCTCATCGCTAGTACGCACTGTATTAGCTAATTTGAATCCTTCAAGTTGGTTAATATAAACCTCATGTAACTTTCCAACCATTGGGTCATCTTCAACAACAAGTATTTTAATCATGTTTTTGCACCTTCCTTAATGGGTATTTCCACAGTAAAAATAGTTCCATCCAATATATCTGACTCCACTGATATTTTACCACCTATTGTTGCAAGCTTTTCCTTAACTAAGAATAAGCCAACACCATGTCCGCTTCCCTTAGTAGTGTACCCTTTTTTAAATATCTTTGCAAGTACATCACTTGAAATAGCTGGGCCATTATTTTCTACTGTGATAATGAGTTCATCTTCGTATGTAAGTATGGCAAGATTAACAATGCGTTCTTTATCTAAAAACCGTAAGGCTTCAAAAGAATTTTCAAGCAAATTGCCTATTATGAGTATTATATCATTAACTGCTATAATTTTGCTTAAATCTGCTGGGAAAAAACTTTCTTCCGACAAAGAAAAATCAAGTTGCAATTCATTTGCACGGCTTTTTTTACCAATCAAAAAGCCTGATAATAAAGGATCCTTAATTCTGCTTGTAATATATTCCATATTCACTTCATCGCTTGAAGAAATTTGCTGCACATATTTTTTTAGCTCTGTTAAGTTATCTGTTGCCAAAAGACCATTTATAACGTGCATTTTATTCATAAATTCATGGGTTTGCGCTCTCAGGGCGTCAGCATAATTGGTAACACCGGTCAATTGTTCTGCCATTTCCTTTATGGCTGTTCTTTCATTAACACTGACTATTGCACCTGTTAATGTTCCACCTATGGTAATAGGTATAATATCTCCAACCGTTTTAAGTCCATGAATATCAAAATCAATATTGTTTAACGCTTTTCCTGATTTCAGAACCTTTTTAACTTCAGAATCATCAGCAACAACAGCAAAAGGTTTTTCATGCCAGTTTGTTAAATCATCAACTCCGGCCTTTTCCAAAATGAGAAGACCACTTATATTTATTAAATAGATATTGCAGTTTTTATCAACAGCAAAA
>JAAYAE010000339.1 GCA_012719555.1 Acholeplasmataceae bacterium
CTAACCTTGGTATGCGTATGAGCCAAATAATTAGTACATTTCTTCCAAACGCTGAAACTATCGCGGTATTATCAGGGCCTAATTTGGCAGGTGAGCTAGCAAAACGACAACCTGGAGCTACTGTTATAGCATGTGGGGACTTAGCAATAGCTAAAAAGTTACAGAGTATGTTTATTAACAATTATTTTAGACCATATATTTCCGAAGATGTTGATGGGGTGGAAATATGTGGTTGTTTAAAAAATACTATGGCATTAGTAAGTGGAATGATGTCGGGAATGAATTTTGGAGAAAACTGCCAGGCAGCGCTAATAACACGCGGATTGGCAGAAATAACAAGATTGGGTATGAAATTAGGCGCACAACAAGATACTTTTTATGGATTAGCCGGTATTGGAGATTTAGTTGCAACTTGTACTAGTACGCAAAGTAGAAATAGGCGAGCAGGTGAGGCTCTGGCTCATGGAAAAACCCTAAAAGAAATTTATAGTACTACCAATATGGTCATTGAGGGAATAAATACGGCAGAAGTTGTATACGCATTGGCTGAAAAACAAAACGTTGAAATGCCTATAGTCACTCAATTATATTTAGTTTTATTCAAAGAAAAATCTGTGCATGAAGCACTGGAATATCTCATGAGTAGAAAAGGTAAGAAAGAATAGTAGTTTTTTTTGTAATATTATGCTATAATGTCTACTACACATAGATAAAGATGTTTACTGAATGGATAAGGAGCTGTTTACATGAATGAAGAAAAGCAATCTAATTTTTATTTGGTAAGAGAAGAAATCTTACCGGAAGCTATCAAAAAAACAATAGTTGTGAAGGAAATTTTAAAGCGAGGCGAACTTAAAACAGTTAATGAAGCGGTAGAAAAAGTGGGTTTGAGTCGCAGTGCCTACTATAAATATAAAGATTATGTCTTTCCGTTTTATGAAGCCAGCAAGGAAAAGATTATTACTTTGTCATTGCTTTTAGAACATAAACCAGGTGTTTTATCACGTGTTCTTAATACTATTGCCGGGGATTCCGGTAGTATTATGACTATTAATCAAGGTATTCCTTTGCAGGGTGTAGCTAATACAACGATATCAATAGAAACGAAGTCCTTAACTATTGATTTAGAGGCTTTATTAGATAAATTGCGCCTTATTGAAGGTGTGAAACGCTTAGAAGTTTTAGGACAAGTAGACTAAACACAAGGAGCAATAATACAATGCATAATGAAGTGAAAATAGGGCTGCTCGGTGCTGGAACTGTGGGTGGCGGTGTTATATTAGTGTTAAAAAACAATGCAAAAGAAATAGAAAAACGCGTAGGTGTTCCCGTACGGATTGTCAAAGTTTTTACTCGTAGCCCTGAAAAGGTTACAGAGTTAGACGCTGGTCTTGTAGTAACCAATAATGTAGATGATATTTTAGATGATCCTGAAATAGACATTGTTATTGAGCTTATTGGTAGAGAAGACCCCGCAAAAGAATACATTGCCAGGGCCTTAGCAAACAAGAAAAATGTAGTAACAGCCAATAAAGACATTCTAGCTAAGTATGGTAAGGAATTATTTGCTTTGGCTGAAGAAAATAATGTGGATTTCATGTTTGAAGCTGCTGTTGCAGGTGGTATTCCAATTATTCGTCCTTTAAAGTCATGCCTAGCCGCTAATAAAATTAATTCAATTATGGGCATTGTAAATGGAACCACGAATTATATGTTGTCTAAAATGGCATCTAGTCATGTTGATTTTAATGAAGTATTAAAAGAAGCACAAGACTTAGGCTATGCAGAATCTGATCCTACTGCCGATATTGGTGGACTAGATGCTGCACGCAAATTAGTAATTTTGGCGTCTATTGCTTTTAACACTCGTATAACATTGGATGACGTTTATATTGAGGGTATCGAAAAATTGACTTTGCGTGATATTGAATATGCAGATGAATTAGGATATGTAGTTAAACTATTAGCAATTGCTAAAAATAGCAAAACGAATGGAATCAGTGTACGTGTACACCCAACTATGCTTCCCAAAATTCATCCTTTATCCACCGTTAATGATGTCTACAATGCAATTTATGTTAATGGCGATGTTGTAGGAGATGCTATGTTCTTGGGTCGCGGGGCCGGACGCATGCCAACTGCCAGCGCTGTTTGTGGTGATGTTGTAGATGTAGCCAGAAACATTGTGCACAATTGTACAGGTCGTATTAATTGTACTTGCTATGAAGAGAAGCATTTATGTTCTATTGAAAATATTACTTCTCCTTGCTATGTTAGGTTACTTGTACTAGACAAACCTGGTGTTTTAGCCGCCATTGCTTCAGCCTTTGGTGCACAAAATGTGAGCTTAAAAAATGTTGTACAAAAGAGTCAAGTAGATGGATTCTCCGAACTTGTAGTTATTACTTATGATGTTTCCGAATATAATCTACGTATGGCCTTGGCAACATTAGCAGGGTTGCCGGTAGTAGAGAAAATATGCAGCGTAATTCGCGTTGAAGATGAGTCCTTGGAGTAAAATACGATGATAAAAACTGATGAGCCGGTTATAGTGAAAGTTCCTGCCACGTCTGCTAACTGCGGTCCTGGTTTTGACTGCTTGGGAGTAGCTTGCACTTTGTATAACACATTTACTTATGAAGTTATTAAAAGTGGGCTGGAACTATTAATAGATGGTGAGGGGCATGATGTGCTGACTGCTACTTCTAACAATCTTGCCTTTGTTTCTTTTTTCAAGGTTTGGAATAAAATTACAGATCAAGAGATTGGTCTAAAGATACATATGCGCAATAATATCCCTTTATCAAGAGGTTTGGGCAGCAGCTCAACTGCAATCGTTGCCGGATTAGTAGCTGCTAACGAAATGACAGGCAATACATTAACAAAAGATGAATTAGTTGGCATGGCCACCGAGATCGAAGGTCATCCTGATAATGTTGCACCGGCGCTTTTAGGCGGATTTACTATTAGCTACATGGTAGATAAGATTGCCCATTCTTTTTGCTTTGTACCTGCAAAAAAATTCAAACTGGTAGCAGTAGTGCCTGAAATGCCACTATCTACAGCTAGAGCTAGAGCGGCTATACCTTCGCAAGTACCTCATGGTGACGCTGTTTTTAATGCAAGCCGCGCCGCACTTTTAATAGGGTCACTTATGAGTGGCGAATATAAATACCTGCCTGCGGCTCTAGAAGATAAATTACATCAACCATATAGGGCAGAACTTATTCCAGGCATGCACGAAGCTTTTGTTGCGGCAAAAGCAAAAGGTGCTTATAATGCTATTATTTCAGGAGCAGGTTCAACGCTTATGGCTTATGCTCCTGTTACTAGCAATACAGATGAAATCGGCAGGGCCATGGTAGAGGCCTTAGCTTCTAAGGGAATGGAAGCTGTGTACCATGTTTTAAATATTGACGCTGATGGTGCAAAAATACTATAACAAAAGCTACCATTTTTGGTAGCTTTTTTGTTAAAGTCATTGACAGTTCATGCAAAAAAAGTTACAATAATACTCGTGTTCGGGGCGTGGCTCAGCTTGGTAGAGCGCTTCCTTGGGGGGGAAGAGGTCGCTAGTTCAAATCTAGTCGCTCCGACCAATTATAGATGTTATGAATGCCGCAGAGATTATTCTTTGCGACATTTTTTTTGCTTACTGTATTTTCTTGTAATAACTCTTATAATCCTATATACTAATTAGTTGTATACAGAAAAATTAGAAGATGGTGATTTTTAGTGATTAGAAGTATTGACCTTATATGCAGTCACTGCAAAAAAACTTTCAAACCCTTAAGCAAGCTCTATTACTTGGAAGATTTTTCCGGTGCTAACAGCTTGCAAGATGCTAAGCTTTTATGTCAGGATTGCATAGACACTTGGCAAAATCGGTGGCAAATTAAAGAAGCAATTTTTACGGAAAAAGATTATTCTCAGTATGTAACAATTACTTTAAAAAATGGTGAAGTTCTTAGGGACTTAGATTGCACGGCCCTAGAAGACATTGTTCTGGTCACAGGGCAAGATTTACCAAAAGAAGCACAAAAAAAGCTTTTTTCTCTTTATAATGCTTGGGATCTTGAACGCAAGAAAAATACCTTGAAAACTTGTCAATTTCAGGATGAATTTATGCGAACAACTTTTTCTTGCGAAACATATGGCGGAGAGAAGTATGAAAATATTGCTTTTCGGTTTAATATGCAAGGACGGTTGGAAACTGAAAAACCTTTGCCAGAGTATATAGTTGAACAAATTATGATTGCTTTTAAAATGTATCAAGTACAAAAAGGTTAAAATAGGGGGATTTTATTTAATGCAAGATTTTTTTAATAAGATTGATAAGCGCAGGACTTTCGCTATTATTTCGCATCCTGATGCCGGTAAAACAACATTAACAGAAAAACTATTACTTTATGGTGGTGCTATTCACTTAGCAGGCTCCGTAAAATCACGCAAGAGTAATAAACACGCGGTTTCCGATTGGATGGAAATTGAAAAACAACGTGGTATTTCTGTTACTTCCAGTGTGTTACAATTTGATTATGATGGTTATAGGGTTAATATTCTAGATACTCCCGGTCATCAAGATTTCAGTGAGGACACATATAGGACTTTGATGGCAGCAGATAGTGCTGTAATGCTTATTGATGCAGCAAAAGGTGTAGAACCACAGACTAAAAAATTATTTTGGGTTTGTCATAAACGTAAGTTACCAATTTTTACTTTTGTTAATAAATTGGATAGATATGGCAAAACCCCTATTGAGCTTATGGATGAATTAGAACAAGTACTTGGAATTCATGCTTATCCAATGAATTGGCCAATTGGTTTGGATGGCCATTATTTAGGTGTGTATGATCGTATTAACAAACAGATAGAACTTTTTGAAAATGATAATACACATGGTTCTAAAATATTAAAATCTACCACAGGCAGTTTGGAAGATCCGGCAATTATTGCTGCTTTGGGGGAAGATAATTACACTAACTTATGCAATGACATTGAACTATTAGACATGGCCGGCGATAAGTTCGATATGACAAAAGTTAATAGTGGAGAACTGACACCTATGTTCTTTGGTAGTGCTATGACAAATTTTGGCGTCAGAGGATTCTTAGAGAAATTCTTGGAGCTTTCTCCTAAACCACAAGCACGAACTTTGAAGAATGGGGATATTTTGGCTCCTGAAAATACCGAATTTTCCGCTTTTATTTTTAAAATTCAAGCAAATATGAACCCAGCCCATCGTGATCGTATTTCTTTTATGCGTATTTGTTCCGGAATTTTTGATAAAGGTATGTCTGTTTATCATGTGCAAAGTAAAAAAGTAATAAAACTCTCTCAGCCACAACAATTTCTGGCTCAAGAACGCACAATAGTGGAAAAAGCATACCCAGGTGATATTATTGGTGTTTTTGATCCTGGAATCTTCAGTATTGGTGATACAATCTGCGATGAAAACATGAAAATACAATTTGAAGATTTCCCTGTTTTCCCACCGGAAATTTTTGCACGTGTACAGCCAAAAGATTCAATGAAGCGCAAACAGTTTGAAAAAGGCATTACACAATTGGCACAAGAAGGCGCTATTCAAGTGTTTAAAGAAAAAGGCATGGGTATGGAAAGCTTTGTTATTGGCGTTGTTGGAGTGCTACAGTTAGAGGTTTTAGAATATCGCTTGCTTAATGAATATGGTGCCAAGCTCTTGATGAATCAGTTGGGTTATACAGTAGCACGCTGGATTTATACAGAGGACAAGAAATTAATTGAAAACATTAAAGGCTTAGATAGTGGGATGCTGGTTTATGATGAAGAAAATCGTCCGGTGGTCTTAGTAAATAATGAGTGGAGCTTGAACTGGATTTTAGAAAGAAACCCTGGTATTAAATTTGTTTTGGTGCCTGCAGAGGCTACAGTCATTTAGAAGGGAAGTATTTAGCTATGTCGTATCAAAATATGCAAAAGCATATATTCAAAGGTATGAAACTGTACCAGGCCATTGTGCTATTGATCATAATAGTTATGGGCATAGCTCTTATTACTAATGCTACCTTAATTCGCAAACAAATGGGCAGTATTGTTAATTTGCGATTGGGTATGAATGCCACAAGAATATCAACTACCATTGCTAATTCTTCTGAAATAGCAGAAGCACTAACAAACGTACCTGTAGATGAATCGGCTATTATAAAA
>JAAYAE010000340.1 GCA_012719555.1 Acholeplasmataceae bacterium
AAAAATATTAGTCATTAATTCGATTGGAGGAGTTATAGTGTTAATAGGTGCACCCCGTGGTACAAAAGATATATTGCCCGGTTCTATTGTGGCTTGGCGCTATGTAGAACAGATAATGCGTGAAGTTTGCGCTGCTTTTGACTATCATGAGATTAGGACTCCCATGTTTGAGCACACAGAACTTTTTCATAGAGGTATTGGTGATACCACTGATGTGGTGGAAAAAGAAATGTACACATTTATGGATAGAGGTAAAAGAAGTATTACACTCAGACCTGAAAATACAGCTTCGGTTGTACGTGCGTTTGTAGAGAATAAAATGTACGGCGATGTAGTTCCGACAAAACTTTATTATATTGGACCAATGTTTCGCTATGATCGGCCACAAGCCGGACGTATGCGGCAGTTTCATCAGTTCGGCATTGAAGCATTGGGAGCGGCATCTCCTACTATTGATGCAGAAGTAATAATGCTAGCGCTGCAGACACTTAAAAGATTGGGTTTAACTGATTTAAAACTAAAAATAAATTCTGTGGGTTGCAGTGTTTGTCGTCCTGTACACAGAAAACTTTTACAAGATTTTTTCCGCCCCAATTTAGATAAACTTTGTAGAGACTGCCAAAGCCGTTTTGAACGCAATCCTTTGCGAATTTTAGATTGTAAGGTGGCTGAATGCAAAACGCTTGCTGAGGGTGCTCCTAAGATTACGGATTGTTTGTGTGATGACTGTAAGAGTCATTTTGCTAAGGTTCAAGAATTACTAACTGTGGCAGGTGTGGAATATGAATTGGATAGTAATTTAGTTCGTGGCTTGGATTATTATACCAAGACCGCCTTCGAAATTCAGTATTCCCCGTTAGGTGCACAAAGTGCCGTGTGTGGCGGTGGTAGATATGACGGATTAGTTGAGGAAATTGGTGGACCCAGCACACCAGGTATAGGTTTTGCAATGGGCATGGAACGAGTGCTTTTAGCTTTGGAAAAACAAAATCTTTTACCGGAGGGCAAAACAGCACTTGACGTGTTCATAGTGGTTTCCAATACTATCAATTTACCCCTGGCTTTTAAAATAATTAGTCTTTTACGCAGCAATGGTTTGGCTTGTGATATGGATTTTCTGGAGCGCAGTATGAAAGCTCAGATGAAGCAAGCTAATCGTTTGCAGGCTCGTAACGTAGTTATTTTTGGTGAGGATGAAGTAGCCAGAGGAGCAGTTGTTTTACGTAACATGTCTACTAGTGAGCAGACAGAAGTAAAAATAGAAGAACTCCCAATAATTTTAAATAAAACAGAGGTGCAAAATCATGAGTAAAAAACGCAGTCATCATTGCGGAGAATTAACCAAACAAGAATCAGGCATAGAGGTAACGCTTTGTGGTTGGGTGGCAAAACGTCGTGATCACGGCGGTATTATATTTATAGATTTACGCGATCGTTCGGGGATTGTACAGGTAGTAGTATCTCCTGAATTTGCCAAGGAGAATTTTCATTTGGCAGAAGACGTCCGCAATGAATTTGTTTTACAAGTTTCAGGCAATGTTCGTCTTCGTTCTGCCGAAACAATTAACCCACATATTCCTACCGGTGAAATAGAAATCGTTGTAACTGAGTTAGAAGTACTTAATACGGCGAAAACTCCTCCTTTTTATATTAAAGATGGGGTGGATGTTGATGAGAATGTGAGATTGCGTTATCGTTATTTGGATTTGCGTAGACCTGAAATGCAACGCAATATAATTTTACGCCATAAAGTTACTAAACTCATGAGAGATTATTTGGATAATAGGGACTTTCTAGAAATTGAAACACCGATGCTTACCAAAAGCACACCTGAAGGTGCTAGGGATTATTTAGTGCCGAGCCGTGTAAATCCTGGGAAATTTTACGCGTTGCCTCAATCACCACAAATTTTTAAACAGATTTTGATGGTAGCAGGCATGGAAAAATATTTTCAAATCGTGCGTTGTTTCCGTGATGAAGATTTGCGGGCTGATAGGCAACCTGAATTTACACAATTGGATATGGAAATGTCCTTCGTTGATGAAGAAGATATAATGAACCTTATGGAAGGGTTAATTTCCTATATCTTCAAGGGAGCTTTGGATAAAGATTTGAAAGTTCCTTTCCAACGCATGACTTGGGATGACGCAATGGACCAGTATGGTAGTGATAAGCCGGACTTGCGTTTTGAAATGAAATTAGTAAATATGTGTGAAGCTATTAAGAATAGTAATTTTAAAGTATTTAAAGACATCGTTGATAAAGGCGGCTTGGTTAAGGCTATTAACGTTAAAGGTTATAGTGCTATTGCCCGTCGTGAATTGGACAGCTTAGTAGAATTTGTTGGTATTTATGGGGCAAAAGGCTTGGCCTGGATTATGGTCAACGAAGATGGTACCATAAAATCACCTATTGCGAAATTCTTCAGCGAAGATGAACTCAAAGAGATTTTGGCAACCGTCAAAGCAGAACCGGGAGACTTATTTCTCTTCATTGCAGACCAAAAACCAGCTGTAGTTGCTCAGGCGTTAGGCGCTTTGCGCTTAGAAATGGCTAAACGTCGTGGTTTGATTGATGAAAAAGCACTTGCCTTTACCTGGGTTGTAAAATTCCCTATGTTTGAATATAGTGAAGAAGAAAAACGTTGGGTTGCTGTACATCATCCGTTTACCGCTCCTTGTGATGAGGATGTTCAATATTTAAGTACTGACCCAGGCCGCGTATATGCTAAAGCTTATGATATGGTACTAAACGGAACTGAAATTGGTGGCGGCAGTATTCGTATACATCGTAGAGAAGTACAAAAAGAAGTATTTAAAGCTATAGGTCTTAGTGAAGAAGAAGCCAAAGAAAAATTCGGCTTCTTAATGACAGCTTTTGAATTTGGGGCACCACCACATGGCGGATTAGCTTTTGGTTTGGATCGTTTAATCATGATAATGGCTAATCGTCCATCTATTCGTGACGTTATTGCTTTCCCAAAAACACAAAGTGCAACAGACTTAATGAGCCAGGCTCCTGATGATGTTGAGGCTAAACAATTACGTGAACTACACATTAGATCAACTGTAGTGAAAAAAGAAATTAAAGAAATTAAAGAAAGTAAAGAATAATTGCATATGCAAGCAAACTTTGCTAAAATATAAATGAAGAGAATTCCCTGCGATGTACGAGCGAGATTCCGTGTTTTGAGCCAACACATTATTTTTGGGAGCCATGAGCGCCTTTTATTGATGGTAAGCCCCCTCGAGGGGACATCAGATGTAAGAGGGAAGGCACCCACCTGCACATGCAGGTTCAAAACCTGGAATATATACGGCATTGTGGGGTTCTTTTGTTTATCTGGCTATATTTTTATGGAACAGGGCTTTTTTGCCTCGGCTTAACGTTATTGTGACTGATTGTGTTCTTGATAAATAAGGAAGTGTTTTATGGATAGTTTGTTTTCAACTTTAGCAGAAAAGCCTTTGGCGGATAGAATGCGTCCCCAGACCTTAGAAAGTTTTGTGGGTCAGGAAAAGGTATTAGGTGCAAACAGCTATTTGCGTAGGATGATTGAAAAAGATATGGTTCCGTCGATTATTCTCTATGGACCGCCAGGTACAGGTAAAACAACGCTGGCTAGTGTTATCGCCGAAATTACCGGAAATATTTTTGTCGCTATTAATGCTGTTTCTTCCGGGGTACCGGAATTACGCAAGCTCATCGCCAAGGCTCAAGAAGCTTTGCATTCCGGTCAGGGACGTACGATTGTTTTTATTGATGAAATACATCGTTTTAATAAAGGACAGCAAGATGTTTTATTACCTTTTGTAGAAAATGGTACTATTATTCTTATTGGCGCTACTACAGAAAATCCTTTTTTTGAAATAAATTCCCCCTTATTGTCTAGAATGAAAGTCATTAGATTGGAAATACTTACACCTAATGAGATAAGCTTAATTATAAAAACGGCATTAACAGATAGGGAAAGAGGATATGGTAAAGAAGGCATTGTTCTTACTGAAGATTGTTTGAGAAATATTGCTGAAATTGCCGGTGGTGATGCCAGATCTGCTCTTAATATTCTGGAGCAGGCAAAGACTATGCTGCCCGAGGGACAAAAGGAAATAAATAGGGATATATTAAGTATGGTTTTAGGTGATGCCCTATTGAAATATGATAAAAATGGTGATTATCACTATGATGTGGTATCTGCTTTTATAAAGAGTATGCGTGGCTCAGATGCTGACGCGGCACTACATTATTTGGCTAGAATGATTGAATCCGGTGAAGATGTGCGTTTTATTGCTAGGCGTATTATTATTTGCGCTGCAGAAGATGTGGGAAATGCTGACCCCATGGCTCTTGTATTGGCTAATGCGGCTGCTCAGGCAGCACATTTTGTGGGACTGCCGGAAGCAAAGATCCCATTAGCTCAGGCTGTTTGTTATATTGCTAATGCTCCTAAGAGTAACAGTTCGTATTTGGGTATTGCTGCCGCACAAAATGATGTGCGAAATAGGGATTGTGGTACGGTACCAGGGCATTTGCGTGATGCCCACTATCCCGGTGCCGGGAAACTGGGGCATGGTGTGGGATATCTATATCCACATGATTATCCCGGTGGTTATGTGAAACAACAATACTTGCCGGATAAATTGCTAAACGCGAAATATTATGAACCAAAGGATATTGGCTATGAGGCAAAGTTTAAAACTGACTCTCATAAAAAATAAGCCTAAAAGTCCCTTTTCAGTAGAGATGGGACTTTTTTTGTCTATATTAATGTAAAAACATGTATTTTCTGATATAATTTAACTGTGTCTATAAAGGTGGGTGTTATAGTTTAGATGTATTTAATAATAGTTGTTTTCGTTGTGGTAATGCTAGATCAAATTACAAAATATATGATTGTAAGCAATATGACAGAAGGTATGAGTATTCCGATTATAGATCAGGTATTTCATTTAACTTTTGTTTTAAATCCAGGTGCGGCTTTTGGGATGTTAGAACACAACCGTGAATTTTTTATTATCATGGCCATAGTTGTACTAATGTTTGTAGTCTATATGCGCAAAAAAATATTGGAGGAACCCCTGCCCATTCAGATTGGTATAGCTTTATTTGTTGGCGGGGCCTTGGGAAATTTAATTGATAGAATGAAAACCGGATTAGTTGTAGATTTTTTCGATTTTCGAATTTGGCCGGTTTTTAATATAGCGGATATAGCTATTTGTTTAGGGGTAGGAGTAATGATATGGTCGATAATACGCGAAGAATTGAAGAGCAGGAATTAATGCAATTAACAGAAGCTGTTGAAGCAGAAAATGCAGGAATTAGGGTGGATGTATTTTTGGCCGGCGAGTTAGGCTTCTCTAGAGCCAATATACAAAAACTTATAGATGAGGGAAATATAGTTTTTCCCGGGAAAAAATTAAAAGCTAATTACAAAATTAAGACTGGAGATGTTTTTGGTTTTATACCACAAGAGGCAGTTCCTCTTGATGCCATGGCTGAAAATATACCATTAGATATTGTCTACGAAGATGAAGATGTAGTAGTTGTTAATAAAGCCAGAGGCATGGTAGTACATCCTGCCACAGGCAATTATACTGGGACCTTGGTCAATGCCCTCTTGTATCACTGTGACAATTTATCAGGCATTAACGGGGTTATTAGACCGGGAATTGTACATCGTTTGGATAAAGATACCTCTGGCATTATGATTGTAGCCAAAAATGATGCAGCACATATTTCTTTATCGGAACAAATACATACAAAAACAGCTAAACGTACCTATCTTACCGTTGTCAGAGGCAATATTAAAAATGATAAGGGCAGGATAGAAACATTAATCGCAAGAGATCCCAAGGACCGCAAACGCATGGCTGTTGTTGCTGTTAATGGCCGCACAGCTATTACTGAATATGAGGTTTTAGAACGTTACGGCAAGTTCACAATTGTGCGTTGTAAACTGCTTACAGGAAGAACACATCAAATTAGGCTGCATATGGAATATATAGGTCATCCTATCGTAGGCGATCCTAAGTATTCACCTATGAAAACTTGTTTTGGTATTAAAGGACAGGCCTTACATTCAGAATCGTTAGTTTTTACTCATCCACGTACGGGTCAGGTCATGGAATTTACAGCACCCTTACCTGAGGATATGCATAAAATAGTAACTCGTTTACACAACGGGCAATTCAATTGATGAGGAGTGATTTTAATGAGTACGGCAATAAAGAAAAAAACTATTATGGACGCAGATGCAATGCGTCGCGCATTGGTTAGGGTAGCTCACGAAATTGTAGAGAAAAATAAGGGTGTAGAAAATATAATATTGGTAGGCATTAGAACCAGAGGAGTGCCCTTAGCTCAAAGAATCGCTGAAGAAATTAAAACCATTGAAAATATTATTTTACCTGTAGGTACCTTGGATATAACCTTGTATCGCGATGATTTATCTACCTTAGCTTATAATCCTGTAGTTCGTGCTACGGAAATAGATTTTGATATTAGCGGTAAGACAGTTGTTTTAGTTGATGATGTTTTATTCACGGGCAGAACTATTCGCTGTGCCTTGGACGCTCTTATTGATATGGGTAGGCCCACTGCTATTCAGTTGGCTGTATTAGTAGATCGCGGTCACAGGGAATTACCAATTCGTGCTGATTATGTGGGTAAGAATGTACCTACAGCTAGAACGGAAGCAGTGGATGTTTCCTTGGTAGAGCTGGAAAAAGTTGATGAAGTAACACTTAGTGATATTAAATAATAATTACGTAGGGTCGGTGTTAACGTGCGTTTAAAATCATTTGAGGCTCATGGCTTTAAATCCTTTGCTGAAAAAGTGGAATTAAGCTTTGAAGATGGTATTACTGCCATAGTAGGGCCTAATGGTAGTGGCAAGAGTAATATATCCGACGCTATTCGCTGGGTTATGGGCGAGCAAAGTGCAAAATATTTGCGCGGCAGTAAAATGGAAGATGTTATTTTCTCAGGAAGTAATACCCGCAGGGCTTTAGGAATGGCCGAGGTTAATTTAACCTTTGATAATACCGATCATGCCTTGCCACTGGATTTTGATCAAGTGGATATTTGCCGTCGTGTTTACCGTAGTGGTGATAGTGAATATTTTATTAACAAAAAAGCTTGTCGCTTGAAGGATATAGTCACACTTTTGTCTGATACGGGACTGGGGCGTGGCTCTATGTCTGTTATTGGACAAAATAAGATTGATGAAATATTAAATAGTCGCCCGGAAGAAAGGCGTGCTATATTTGAAGAGGCTGCCGGTATAGCTAAATACCGTATGCGTAAGAAAGAAGCCATGAGGAAGTTAGACGATACTGCTTCTAATCTGGTGCGTATAAATGACATTAAATCAGAAATTGAAAGTCGCATTGAACCGCTAAAAGAAGCAGCGGCTACTACTGAAAAATATTTGGAATTCGCCGATAAATTGCGCAAAGTACAGGTGACTCAGTTTGTGCATCGTATTGAAAATATTGAAGTAGTAAAAAATAAGTTGGCGGTAAAATTCGAAGAATTGGAAGCCAAAAGCAACGAGATGAGCACCAATGTCAGCGTCAAAGAAGCCGATGGCATGGCATTGAAACTGGAATTAGACAAGTTAAATGAAGAATATAATCAATTGCAGACAGTTTTAGCCGAGAAAGAGAAAAATATTGAAATATTGCATGGCAATGAAGCTGTCCTGGGCGAGAGAATAGTGCAAAGTCAACGAGCCATTGAACGTATAGGTTTATCCAAGGAAAAACTGCAAGAGCAATTATTGATGACCGAGAAAAATTTAAAAATAATTGTTAGGCAATATGATGAGCTTGATAAAGATAGACAAATGGCCCAGGTAGCTGCAAATAAATTATCCTTGGAAAAAAATGAAATTGAAGAAAAAATATCTGAGTTTGAAGATAAGCTGAACGGCTTTAAGTCTTCAGTATTTGAAAGTATGCAAAAGATTGTGGATTTGCGTAATGACATTCGTGGCCTTGAACAAACCCAAGCTCAATTGCAGAGGCAGAGAGAGCAACTAAAGAATGAAATACTTAAAACTGAAAATCGTTATGCCGAAGTAAGTCAGCAACATAATAGTTTGCTGGAAGAACAGGCTGATGTGGTTGTTAATACAAAAATAATAAAAGAACAGGTAACTAAAATCACGACACAAAAAATAGCTGAAGACGTTAAACTTCAAGCATGTTTTAGTCATCGTGGGGCCATTAATAAAGATATTGAAAAATTGGAAGCACGTTTATCTATGCTAGAAAACATGGAGAAAGAGCACGAAGGTTTTAGCCGTGGTGTCAAGGTGCTTTTAAATACTAAGGAACCATGGCGGTCTAAAATTGTTGGTGTAGTTGCCGAGCTTTTCAAAGTAAAAGATAAATATGTTGTCGCTATTGAAACTGCTTTAGGCGGTGCAATGCAGAACTTAGTGACCACAGACGCGCAAACTGCTAAGGTGGCCATAAACTATTTAAAAAGTCATAATGGTGGCCGTGCTACCTTCTTACCATTGGACACTATTCGGCCACGTGAATTTAGTGAGCAATACAAAAATTCTCTGGGTTTGCCGGGTATTTTAGGTGTTGCTTCTGATTTTGTTGCTTGTAGTGATAATATATCTAAGGCTGCAAAATTTTTGCTGGGACAGGTATTGATAGCTGAAAATATGGATAGAGCCCTTGCGGCCGCTAAGTTAACAGATATGCGTGTACGGGTAGTCACTTTAGAGGGCGAAGTTATTTATGCCGGTGGTTCTATGAGTGGCGGGCAAAAACAAACAGGAGCTACTAGTTTTTTATCACGCAAAAAAGAAATAGAAACTACTATACAAACCTTAGAAATACGCAATAAAGAGCTTTTGCTGGCACAGGAAGCTATTGAAGCAGAGGAAGAAATAATTAAAGGGTTAGAGGCTAAACTAGAGGAATTTCGCCATACGCTGCAAAAAGATGAAATACGTCAGGCAGAGTTGGTGGCCTTTATTGACCGTACTACTGCCGAAAAGAGTCAGCATATGGAAAACATTACCTTACTGACACAGGAAAGAACCACCCATACAAATGAATTTTTGGCAGCTAAAGAACGCCTGGCAGAACTAGTACCACAGCTGTCAGAGTTGGAAAAAACTGATGCCCAAGGCAAAGAAACAGCTGATAAATTGCAGAGAGAGTTAGCTGCTGCCAAAAATCAGCAGACTGTTATAAATGCAAGGTATCAAGATGCTATGATTACTTTGGAAGGAACCAAAGCTAGGACTGGCGTTACAGAAGAGCGCATGAAGCAAATTGATATAGATGTAAGCCGCTTGCAACAGGAAATTGCCGAAAACGAAGAGGAAGAAATAAAGGCTAGGGAACTTATCGAAACAACCAAAATCAAAAAAGCAAACTTAGCTAAAGAACAACAACTATTGGTACAGGAACTAAAAACCACCGGTGATGGTAAAGAGGAGTTCTTGGCTAAAAGAGTTGTCTTGGCGGATAAACAAGCCATTGCTCAGGAAGAGCTGGATGAAGCAAAAAAACAATTGTATATATGTCAACAAAAGTTGCATGCTGTAGAGTTGGAAAAAGTTAAACAGTTGACAGAATATGAAGGTGCGTTGGAGCAAATGAAGAATGCCCATAAACTTTCTCCTGAGGAGGCAAGGGCACAAAATATAATCTTGGAAATGTCTGACACTGCTTTAAACAAACAAGCTGTAGGACTGCAAAGTGATATTGAATCTTTGGGCGTAGTTAATATGGCTTCCATTGAGGAGTACAAAGCAGTTAGCGAGCGTTTTGATTTTCTCGATAAACAATACAAAGATTTATGTGAGGCAAAAGAACAGTTAGAAGACGTTATAGGTGGTATTAATAGCGACATGTCTAAGCGTTTTCGCGAGGCTTTCGCCAAAATAAATGAATACTTTGGCCTTTGCTACACAAGATTATTTGGCGGCGGAAGTGCACAAATAGTAATGCAAGACGATCAAGACTTTTTAGAATCAGGGGTAGAAATTATAGTGCAGCCCCCGGGCAAGAAATTGCAAAACTTGGCACTGCTTTCCGGTGGATAACGATCTTTAACAGTTATTGCCTTGTTGTTTGCCTTATTAAGCTATCAACCGGCACCGTTCTCTATTTTAGATGAAATAGATGCGCCACTGGATGAAGCAAATATTGATCGTTTTGCTAATTTTTTGAAAGATTATGCTACAAGAGGAACGCAATTTATTGTTATTACCCACAGAAAAGGTACGATGGAAGCAGCAGACGTGCTTCATGGGGTGACTATGGAAGAGTCAGGTGTTTCTAGACTCTTGTCTGTGAAGCTTGCGGAAATGGAGTAAATATGAGTTTTTTTGAAAAATTAAAAAATGGGTTAAGTAAAACCAGAGAAAATTTCACAGAACGCATTGAAGAATTAATAGGAGGTTCTGTAGCTCTAGACGATGATTTTATGGAAGAGCTGGAAATGTTACTTATTGCCGGGGATGTGGGCATGAAAACCACAGAGAAAATTATGCAGGCAATGCATAAGGCCATAGTAAAACGTGAGATTAAGACTCCTGATGAAGTAATGCCCTTTTTGCAAAAATATGTGGCAGAACTCCTGCATGTTGAAGGCCAACGAATGCACCTAACAGGGAAACCCTCTGTTGTTTTGGTAGTAGGCGTTAATGGTGTGGGTAAAACTACGACTATTGGCAAACTTAGCAATTATTATCGCCTTTTGGGTTATAAAGTCATGATTGCAGCAGGAGATACTTTCCGTGCTGCAGCAGCAGAGCAACTTAAAATATGGGGAGAACGTGCTCAGGTGGAAGTTATTGCTCATGGTGAAGGCGCTGACCCGGCGGCAGTGGTTTTTGACGGTGTTAAGGCAGCTATAGCTCGTAATATGGGTATTCTTTTCATAGATACTGCCGGCAGATTACATAATAAGTCTAATTTGATGAAAGAATTAGATAAGATACACAGAGTTATCCAAAGAGAAATTCCGGCTGCACCACATGAAACTCTATTGGTTTTGGATGCTACTACAGGACAGAATGCTATTTCTCAGGCTAGAATATTTTTGGAAACAGCAAATGTTACAGGCGTTGTACTAACCAAACTTGATGGTACAGCTAAGGGCGGTGTAGTAATTGCCATCAAAGAAGAGTTGGGTTTAGATGTTAAATGGATTGGAGTTGGGGAGGGAATGATGGATTTCAGACCTTTTGAACCGGAATCTTTTGTAAAAGCTCTCTTCACGAAAAACTAATTTAATGTATATGGTATTAAAGGGGTGTAGTAGCATATGGACAGATTGGCGGAATTAACTTCTCTTATGATTTCTTACATGAGTGGAGATGCTAGACGTATTCAGCATTTTATTAAAGTGCATGGGTTTGCAGCCCTATTAGGTCGTCAAGAAGGCATGAATGATGAGGAGCTTTTTGTTTTAGAATCAGCAGCTTTAGTTCATGATATAGGAATAAAAAATGGCGAGGCAAAGCATGGCAAAGGTTGCTGTACAGGTAAACACCAAGAAGAAGAGGGCCCTGCAGTGGCTAGAGAAATGCTGCTTAAGCTGCAGTATGATGAGCCAACTGTAGAACGGGTGTGTTATTTGGTAGGTCATCATCACACTTATAATAGTATTGAAGGTTTAGATTATCAATTGTTGGTAGAAGCGGATTTTTTGGTTAATCTTTATGAAGATAGTTGTTCCAAAGAAGCGGTTAAAAATGTAATGGACAAAATATTTAAAACAAAATCCGGCATTCGCCTATGTAAAATTATGTACGAAATATAAAAGTTTCTAGCATAGTGCTTCGTGCCTGTGTAAGGATGTTGGAGAAAATGAATAAAAAAACAGTAGTAGTAGCAATGAGCGGTGGTGTTGATAGCTCTGTAACTGCTGGCCTATTTTTGCAACAAGGCTATAGGGTTATCGGTCTTACTATGCGTTTATGGCGTGATATTACAAAACAAGAGAGTTTTACTGCAGAAAAAGATGCAGCACAGGTGGCTGACGTTTTAGGCATAGAACACCATGTAGTAGATTTTACAGATATTTTTAAAAACACGGTTGTAGATAATTTCCTTGAAGAATATGCCACAGGAAGAACACCAAATCCCTGTGTTTATTGTAATAAGAAATTGAAATTTGGAGCTCTTTATGAAAAAGCCAAGGAACTGGGCGGAGACTATTTGTCTACCGGTCATTATGTGCGTTTGGGTAAAGATGCTATGGGTAATTTGCGAATAAAAAGAGCAAAATATTTACCTAAGGACCAAAGCTACGTATTATATCATTTAAATCAAGAAATATTACAGCATGTGCTATTTCCCCTTGGGGAATATGATAAGACCCATGTGCGTGCACTAGCAGCAGAAATGCATTTACCGGTTTTCAATAAAAAGGATAGTCAAGAAATTTGTTTCATTCCGGATAATGATCACCATCGTTTTTTGCAGATTTATAGCAAAAAGAAAGACGGCCAAGGAAACTTTGTGGATAGTAAGGGCAACGTTTTGGGACTACATCGTGGCCTTAGCCATTATACCGTGGGACAGCGCAAGGGTTTAGGCTTAGCGGCCAAGGCGCCCTTGTTCGTACTAAGTCTAAATTGTAAGAGTAATGAGGTTGTGCTGGGGTTTGCAGAAGAAACTTTATGTAAAGGTTTGTTAGCAGATAGCATTGAATTTAGCGATGGAAGTGTATTAAAAGAACCGTTAAATTGTACTGTTAAAATTCGTTATAATGCAAAACCCGTAGCTGCGACGGTTTCACCGGGAGAAGAAGCAGGAAAAGCTGTTGTAATTTTTGCAGAACCCTTGCGAGGACCTGCACCTGGACAATATGCAGTTTTTTATGATGAGGATTTTTGTCTTGGTGGTGGTATTATTACTCAAGGAATTAAAGCATAAAGCAAAAGGTCTGGATATGTTCCGGACCTTTTATATTTAGGCAAATTGCAAGCTGTTGTTATAATATTCAAACTATAAATTGGTAAGCATTAAGAGGCTTTAATTGACAGGCAGTTACAAATTTTATATAATTTACCTATGTTTTCAGATGTATGTTAGGGGCGAAATTAATGAAAAATTTAACAGGCAATGAAATTAGAAAGCGTTTCTTGGAGTTTTTCGCGGAAAGAGGACATTTAGTACTTCCTAGTGCCTCCTTGATTCCACAAGATGATCCTACTTTGTTACTTATAGGTGCCGGCATGGCACCTTTTAAACCTTTTTTTACCGGTAAAATGAAACCGCCTTCACCACGTATTACTACTTGTCAAAAGTGTGTACGTACAGGTGATATTGAAAATGTAGGTCGAACTGCTAGGCACCATACTTATTTTGAAATGTTAGGCGACTTTTCTTTTGGAGACTATTTCAAAAAAGAAATTATACCTTGGAGTTGGGAATTCCTTACTAAAGAGTTAGAAATTCCTGCTGATAAACTTTGGATTACTGTTCATACCGAAGATGATGAAGCTTTTGCTATTTGGCATGATGTAGTAGGCGTGCCTGCTGAACGCATTGTACGCTTGGAAGAAAACTTTTGGGAGATTGGTTCCGGTCCTTGTGGTCCTTGTTCGGAAATTCATATTGACTTGGGCGCTGAACGTGGCTGTGGCAAACCTACTTGCGCTGTAGGCTGCGATTGTGACCGATTTTTGGAATTATGGAACCTTGTATTTACTCAATACAATCAAAACGAAGACGGAACCTATACTCCGCTTGCTAGCAAAAACATTGATACAGGTGCCGGGTTGGAACGTATTGCTTCTGTTTTACAAGGTAAGCCTTCCAATTTTGAAACTGACTTAATATTTCCTATTATTGAATATGCTGCTAATCTTGCTAAAGTCCAATATGGCGTAAATAAGAAAATGGACATTTCTTTAAAAGTAATTGCTGATCATGTTCGCAGCATGACCTTTATGATTGGTGATGGCATTTTACCGTCTAACGAAGGACGTGGCTATGTATTGCGCAGAATCTTGCGTAGAGCTGTTCGCCATGGGCGTCTATTAGGTATAGACAAGATGTTTTTAAACGGAGCAGTGGATGTAGTCATTGCTATGTATGGTGGGCATTACACGGATTTGCTGGAGAAGAAGGTTTATATTCAAAAAGTAGTAGAAATGGAAGAGGCTCGCTTTTTGCAAACTCTGCAGCAAGGCACAGAAATTCTTAATGAAGAAATAACTTGCATGGAAAAAAGCGGCGTAAATGAGCTAAATGGAGAAGCTGCTTTTAAGTTATACGACACTTTTGGTTTCCCTTGGGAATTAACAGCAGAAATCTTGGAAGAACAAGGGTTAACTATGGATAAACCTGGGTTTGACAAAGCTATGGAAGAGCAGAAAAATCGTGCCCGCACTGCTCGTAATGATAAAGCAGGCAGACCTGTTATTTATAATACCAGGGGTTTTGATGTTGCTGCTCTTAATGTTAACGAAAATACTAGTGACGGAGAAATATTCGCTATTTATCCTGCCGATGATCCTCAACCTATAGCTACGGCTGAAGATGGCAAAAATGTTGCCGTTGTTTTGAGCAATACTGCTTTTCATGCTGAAGGCGGTGGGCAATTGGGCGATACTGGCCGTTTGCTTGCAACTGCGGGAATTTTAAATGTTGAAACTACTAAGAAACTTCCTGATGGAGTTACTATTCATATTGGTACTGTTACTGAAGGAAGTCTGGCAGTTGGAGAAAAAGTAAGCTTTGAGTTAGACCTAGAGCGTAAAAATAGTATTGCTAGAAATCATACAGCTACACATTTGTTGCATGCCGCTTTAAAACAAGTTTTAGGTGAACATGTTAATCAAGCGGGAAGCTATGTTGGTCCTGACCGTTTACGTTTTGACTTCTCACATTTTTCTCCTGTAACAGAAAAAGAGTTAGTGAAAATAGAAAATATAGTTAATGACAAAATTTTGGCGGCTTTAGATGTTAATATAATGGAAACAGAAATAGAAAATGCAAAGAAGTTGGGGGCAACAGCTCTTTTTGGCGAAAAATACGGGAAAATAGTGCGTGTAGTTACTGTTCCTGGTTTTTCTATGGAATTTTGTGGTGGCGTTCATGTTCCCAATACTGCTAACATTGGTTTGTTTAAAATTTTATCAGAATCATCTACAGGTGCCGGTGTGCGTAGAATAGAAGCAGTAACAGGTCATGGTGCTCTTGCCTATGTCAAAGAGACAGAAGCTATTGTTAAAGCGGCTTGCTCTATGCTTAAAACTCGTTCAGGAGATGTTACGGCCCGCCTAAGCCTGACGCAAGAAGAGCTTAAAGCAGCTGAGCATAAAGTTTCCCAATTGGAAAACAAAATGGCTTCTGCCCAAGTAAGTGACATTGATAGTCAGATACGGACAATTAAAGATATTAGAGTCTTAGTACAAATTGTAAAAGTTAATGACATGGAAGCTTTACGCGCTTTAGGTGATCAAATGCGCGATAAGGTTGATGGTGTCGTAGTATTGGCAGCAAAACTTCCTGATGGCAAGATTAGTATCTTGGCCATGGCGACAAAGGAAGCTATAGCAGCAGGTGTGAATTCCGGTGCAGTGGTTAAACAAGTAGCAAAGATTATGGGCGGTGGTGGTGGCGGACGCCCTGATATGGCTCAAGCCGGGGGTAAAGACGCTGATAAAATTGAAGAAGCAATGGAAAAAGCTTGGTCTATAATTGAGAGCCTAATTAAATAGTATTTTAATGTGCTAATTGTGAAAAAAGGAAGAAACATCTTTGTTTCTTCCTTTTTTTTATGGTTTTGTGGTAAAATGATATCAGTAGAATGGTCTTCGCTGGAGAGGTTTAGGCGATTTGACTGAAGGAGGTCTTAGTATGTCGAATGTATCTCAAGAAACCATGATGTTTCAACCTGTAGCAGATAATAAAAACGTGGCGAAAACTATTCGTGAGGTTACGCAGGCTTTGCAGGAAAAAGGTTATAATCCCATAGATCAATTGGCCGGTTATCTATTAAGCGGTGATCCTACTTATATTACCAGCCATAAGGATGCCCGCACGAAATTACGTCAATTTGAACGCTATGAACTATTGGAAGAGCTAGTTAAAGCATATTTAAAAGCGGATAAAGAATAGCGTATGAGGATAATGGCATTAGATTTAGGAACAAAGACTATTGGAGTAGCAGTAAGTGATGCTACGGCTATGATTGCTCGTGGTGTGGAAACAATTAGGCGCAAAGGAATAAAGAATGATTTTATTCGTTTAGAAGAAATTATTACTCAAGAAGAGGTCGACACCATAGTTGTAGGATATCCCAAGAACATGAACGGCAGTATTGGTGAAAGAGCTCAGGTGAGTGAAGTGTTTGTTGAGACCATTAAAGCCAGCTATCCTAAAATGAAAGTAGTCTTGTGGGATGAAAGGCTTTCAACGGTGGCTGCCGAGAAGATTTTAATTAGTGCGGATATGCGCCGAGAAAAACGAAAAAAGATAATAGATATGATGGCTGCTGTAGTTATTTTGCAAAATTATTTAGACAGCTTACCTAAAAAAGAAAAAGATATTTGACACAAAGAGCATATATATTATAGAATTATCTAGCTAAAGAAAGGTTAGGTGCTAAAAAATGAGTGATATTGAAAAAGATATACCAGAAGCAGAAACAGAAGAGCAAATTGTTATAATGACTGACGAAGAAGGCCATGAATTCTATTATCGTGAAGAAATGGTTATTCCTGTAGATAACAAAAATTTTGCTATGTTGGTAGCAGTTGATGACACGTGCGAATGTGAAGATGATGATTGCCACTGCCACAGCGAAGAGGACGAAGACCCTGATGTATTTATCGCTAGGGTAGATTTTGATGAAGACGGCGAACCCCTGTATTTGGATCCTACAGACGAAGAGTTCGAAGCTGTTAAAGCCGCTTACGAAAAAATGATAGCGGAAGAATAAGGTTTCAAGCCGGGCAGTTGCAGCTACCCGGCTATTTTTACTTTTTAACGGGGGTTTGGGTAAATGAGTAAGAGGTTTTTGCCTATTATTGCAGGCTTAGTATTAGCACTTGCTGTAGCAGGTTATTGGTACATGAATTACTCCAATAATAATGCTAGTTTAGCCACTGGTCAAAAAATCCAATTTGTGGTAAAACCTGGAATGACTACGGCAGATATTGCTAATATGCTACACAAGTTAAAACTGATAAATACACCGGAATCATTTCGCATGGCAGCTAAACTTCGCGGGTTAGACAATTCATTGCAAGCCGGCGAATATGAAATTATAACGGGAATGTCTAACAAAGACATCGTGGAAATACTGTCCAAGGGAGAAGTACGCTATTCGGTATTCACAGTACCGGAAGCTTATACTATTAATCAAATAGCCGCTAAACTTGAAAAAGAAGGATTGGGTTCGGCTGCGGCCTTTAAAAATGCGGCGAAGAACTACACACCTTATTCTTATATGGAAACAAATGATCCCAATGTTATTTATAAAGCAGAAGGCTTTGCTTACCCCGCTACATATTATTTAACGACAGGTATAGATGAAAAAGATATTTTGAACCTTATGGTCAAAGAATTCAATGGTAGATTGACAACAGAATTACGTGAGCAAGCAAAAAAAGAAAAAATAAAGATTAGGGATTTGGTTAATATTGCCGCCATGGTTGAACAAGAGGCGGTATTTCCTGAGGAACGGCCGCTTATTGCCGGAGTTTTCTTAAAACGCCTGAGCATTTATATGCCAATTCAATCGGATACAACGATTCAGTATATTTTAGGTGTGCAGAAAGAAAATTTAACAATTGCTGATACTAAAATAAAATCACCCTACAATACCTATCAACACATTGGGCTGCCGCCGGGACCTATTGGTAATCCTAGTATTGATGCTATTAATGCTGTGCTTAATGCTGAACAAACGGATTTCCTATATTTTGTTGCAGACAAAAAGGGACATCATCAATTTACCAAAACTTATGCAGAACATTTGCAAAAAATTGATGATATTAGTGCAGAAAAATAAATAAAAAATGAAAGTGTAGATAGAGAATATTATGCAAAAACCAGAACTTTTAGCTCCTGCAGGGAGTATGGAAAAATGTAAAATTGCCTTGCTTTACGGCGCTGATGCGGTCTATTTGGGTGGCAAAAATTTTGGACTAAGGGCTTTTGCCGGGAATTTTTCTTTAGAAGAAATAGAAGAGGTTGTAGCTTTTGCTCATGGCTTGGGGAAAAAAGTCTATGTTACTGTTAATATTTTCCCACATAATGATGATTTAGCAGCCTTGCCACAATATCTCAAAGACTTAAGCGTCGCTAAGGTAGATGCTCTTTTAATTTATGATTTTGGCGTTTGGTCTATGGCAAGGAAAATAGTTCCCAATATGCACTTGCACGTGAGCACCCAGGCTAATACCTGTAATTGGGCTGCTGTTAATGCTTGGCAAGAACTAGGTGCCCAAAGAGTAGTTTTGGCACGTGAACTTTCATTAAAGGAAATACAAGAAATTAATGAGAAATGCAACGTGGAGTTAGAAGCTTTTGTTCATGGAGCTATGTGTATTTCCTATTCCGGACGTTGTCTTTTAAGCAGTTATTTTACAGGCCGTGATGGTAATCGTGGAGCTTGTGCCCAAGTTTGTCGCTGGGAATTTCAATTAAAAGAGAAAAATAGGCCCGGAGAAACTTTTGACATTGCCGAAGATGAAAGAGGCTCTTATGTCTTGAATTCTAAGGACCTTTGCTTAATAGATTATATTCCGGAACTTATTAACAGTGGGATTGATAGTTTGAAAATTGAAGGTCGTATGAAAAGCGTTCATTATGTAGCAACTGTGGTTAGTGTTTATCGCAAGGCTATTGATAGTTATATTGCCGATCCCGAGCATTATTGTGTGCCTGATGCTTGGCGAGTGGAGTTGGAGAAAATTTCTCATCGTCCTTATACTACAGGTTTTGCAACGAAGAAGCCGGATAGTGATAGTCAAGTTTATACAACTTCTTCCTATGAACAAACCCATGATTTTGTCGGAATTGTACGTTCTTATGATGAAAAAACTAAACGAGCCCTAATTGAACAACGCAATAACATTGCCGATGGGTCTACTATAGAAGTTTTAACACCAAAAGGTGAGATATTTTCCTTGCAACTAAACGATATGCGTAATGCCGATAATGAAAAAATCGCTGTTGCGCCCCATCCACAGATGCTTTTTAGCATATTTTCTGAACGTGTTTTACCGGAACATTCTTTATTGCGAAAGGATATGAAGAGTAATGTCCAATAGCATAATGTATTTGCAGGTTGAGCCGGCTTTTATAACAGATATTAATCGTATTTTTGAAGGATATGAGCATCTCGCTCTTGTAAGTACTGTAGATAGAGTAGCAGGGATTGTGCAACTAAGAGCAACACCGGATACTCTGCCTGAAGTATTGAAGATTGTAGAGCATTTGCCTGTAACTGCAAAAATTTTAACAGATTTTCACGAAGTTTAATAGGCAAATCTTCTTAAATGTGATAAAATATTAGGGTGATTTTGTGCTTAAAAATTATTGGGGGGGATGGATACTTGACTCCAATTGAAAGACTTATTGTTTTGTTGCGTGATGAAAATTTAAAAGGTATTTTTATTAAGGGTGCTGTTTCCATTCGCTATTTTACCGGGTTTACCGGTGGTGATAGTCTTTTATATGTAGACAGTAATCATAAAATAATCATTACTGATTCTCGTTACATCTTGCAAGCTAAAAATGAGGCTCCTGATTGTGAAATAGTAGAACATAATGGTATGTGGCTAGAAGCTGGGAAATTACAGCTTTCAGGGAAAATTGCCTTGGATGGAGACTGTTTTTCCTACTCTGAGCAATGCGCGTTGGCGGCAGCATTGCCCAATGTGACATGGGAAAACTTTGATATAGTTGCCCTTCGCAGTGTTAAAACCACATTGGAACTAGAGTTTATTGCACAGGCTGTAGCTCTTTCTGATAAGGCTTTTGCGCAACTTATTCCTTATGTTAAGGAGGGAATGTCAGAATTAGCCCTTGCGGCGCAGCTTGAATTTAACATGCGCAAGTTAGGCTCTGAGGAAGTAGCTTTTTCAACTATTGTAGCTTCTGGGGTTAGAAGTGCTTTGCCACATGGAATGCCAACTGAAAAAAAGGTAGCAAAGGGCGATTTTATAACCTTCGATTTTGGTGCTACTTATAAAGGATATCGTTCTGATATCACACGTACCCTTGTTATGGGTGAAGCAGCAGCTTGGCAGCGGGAAGTTTATGATATAGTGCTGCAAGCTAATTTGTTGGGAGAAAATTCTGTTAAAGCAGGTATAACCGGTTTTGAGGTGGACGCCAAGGCCCGTAAGTTTATCGCAGATAATGGCTATGGGGCATATTTTGGTCATGGTCTGGGACATGGTGTTGGTATGGATATTCATGAACAACCTGTGCTTTCTCGTAGAGACACAAAAACAATATTACCGGTAAATGCAGTAGTTACCATAGAACCAGGTATATACATACCCGGCAAAGGCGGGGTTCGTATAGAGGACACAGTCGTTGTAACACAAGATGGTTGTCATATTCTGACGGCTACGCCTAAGCAACTGCTGGAAATAAGTTAGTAGTTAATAAAATTTGGAGGTTATTTTATGATTTCAACAAATGAATTTAAGACAAATGTAACAGTAACAATCGATGGGGATGCTTGGCAGGTTGTTGAGTTTCAACATGTAAAGCCGGGCAAAGGCGCTGCCTTTGTT
>JAAYAE010000341.1 GCA_012719555.1 Acholeplasmataceae bacterium
ATACTATAGCGTGTCGTTCCAGCCCCAGAAAGTAATACCATGTTCAAGGGAGTAATTGTTCATATTATGATATTTTAAGCGGGCACCATGATTGATACTAATCCAATCTAAACCATAGTCGTAACATATTGTTTCATACGAGTATCCGTTTCTATGCATACTAAACACTTCATCAATAGTTAATGTAGGCCTAGACTGAATGATCATTATGAGAATGAGATAGTCGCCCAAGGAAATACCATGATTAGCACCCCACCAGAAATGATCACGTGGTCCGCCGAAACGAAAAACTATGTTGCTTCTGCGCCAATGATGGTATGATCGGTGATTTTCATAGCTAGGACCGGGGCCAAATGGTCTATGTCTATAATCAAATCTATTATCGAAATGACGGGGTTCCGGTCTATAAATATTAACTGGAGCTTTTATATATTTATGGCTTTCATGTTCTCCCGGGTCTGAGACTGGGTGCTGTGGAGTTCTGTTTGGTTGCGGACCTGGATAGGGGAGAGTTCTTTGCACATCACTAGGACGTTGGCGTACAGTTCTATTTATTGGTTGTTGAGGGTGTTGCCCGTCAGGTTTGCGTTGAGCAATAGGAGCATTAGGTGATACTCTATGCGAACTAGAAGAAGATGGATGTTGAGTTTTTTTATATTCACCTTGCTTAGCTCTCTGATGGTTTACTTGGTTTTGGTCTTCGTCTTGCGGCATTGCTAAGGCCGGTAAAGCATAAAGCGCTGACATAAAACACATTGCTAAAGTTATAGACAGTGTTTTTCTAAGGTTATTACTTAACATACTATCGCCTCCTTAATAATCATTATATAGCATAAAGACCTGTGACTCAACAGTCAGACGTTAAGATTTTGTATACTTCAAAAAACCGAACGAAATTAGAAATTAAGGCGGAAAAGTTCAGAGAAACATTGACATAAAACCTGCCTATTGGTAGAATTAATGTGTACAGTGATGTATTAATATTGAAAAGAACGCCTGGGAGAAATTTTGCTATATGTGTAGAGCTAAAAACTCTTAGGATTTTTTATTTTGGAGGGAAAAGCAATGATGGTTGCCATTATTATGGGCAGTAATTCTGATTGGCCTATATTGGAGCCGGCAGAAAAAACATTAAAAGAATTTGGTGTGGAAGTAGAGGTTTTGGTGGCCTCAGCTCACAGAACACCTGATTTGGTACATGAATTTGCAGCGGGAGCAAGAGACCGCGGTGTGGAAGTTATTATTGCTGCAGCAGGCGCTGCCGCTCACTTAGGTGGTGTAATAGCCGCTTATACAACACTTCCTGTTATAGGGATACCTATTAATGCTACAGCATTAAATGGTGTAGATGCACTTTTGAGCTTCGTACAAATGCCATCGGGCATTCCGGTTGCTACCATGGCTATTAATGGGGCCAAAAATGCGGCATTGTTTGCTGTACAGATTTTGTCAACAAAGTATCCGGAATTAGTAGAAAAAATGGCTTTAGATAGGAAGAAAATGCAGGCAGAAGTTTTGGCTAAAGGTGAGAAGTTAGCAAAAGTTCGTGCCGAAAGCAACCAATAAGTATTTGTGTTTAGAGAAGGAGAATGAACCGTGCGAGGAATTGAATGGCAAGAAGACAAATGGCATGAAGAATGCGGAGTTTTTGGTATTTTCTCCCATAAAGAAGATGTTGCTTTAAATACTTACTGGGGTTTGTATGCTCTTCAGCATAGAGGACAAGAAAGTGCGGGCATCGCTGCTAGCGATGGTAAGAACATGCATATTAAAAAGGGCATGGGGCTAGTTGCCGAGGTGTTTAAAGATGGCGTAGGCGGTTTGGAAGGAAATATTGCTATAGGCCATGTACGCTATTCTACAACTGGCGCGAGTATGGCCTACAATGTGCAACCGCTGAAAGTTTATTATGATGGAGGAAACTTATCACTGGCACACAACGGAAATTTGACTAATGCTGTGCAAATACGTACAGAATTAGCAAAAGATGGTGTTGTTTTTCAAACAACTATAGATAGTGAGGTTGTACTAAGTCTTATTGCCAGATCTAGAAATAAAAACTTGGAAGATAGAGTAGCAGAAGCAGCGGACAAAATTGAAGGTGCTTTCGCTATTTTGATTATGAATGACCATAAACTGATTGCGTTCCGCGATCCTTATGGTTTTAGGCCTTTATGTTTAGGGAAAATGGATAATGGTTGGGTGGTAGCGTCCGAAACTTGTGCTTTAGATTTAGTGGGTGCTAAGTATGTTCGTGATGTTAAACCAGGTGAAATGATTGTTATAGAAGATGAAAAAACAGAGCCTAAAAGCATTATGTATAGTACTAAAAACCCTAAGAAGACGGCGCATTGCGTATTCGAATATGTTTATTTTGCCAGACCGGATAGCATAATGGATGGCGAGAGTATTTATGAAGCCCGCGTTAATATGGGCAGACAGCTTGCCCGTGAGACTAAAAATATTAAAGCGGATATCGTTATTTCAGTGCCCGATTCAGGGACTCCGGCTGCTATTGGTTATGGCTTGGAAGCTGGTATTCCTTTCATGGAGGGTTTAACTAAGAATAAATATATTGGCAGAACCTTTATTCAACCAACACAAAAACAAAGGCTGAATGCTGTCCGTTTAAAATTAAATGCTAATAAGGCCTTGGTTGCCGGTAAGTCGGTAGTTATGGTTGATGATTCAATAGTTAGAGGAACAACAAGTGGCAAGATTGTTCAGTTATTGAAAGATTCAGGAGCAAAAGAAGTTCATGTTTGCATAAGTTCACCACCTGTTACTGACCCTTGCTATTATGGTATTGACACTTCTGTGCGCAAAGAGCTTATTGCGTCAACTAAGACCGTAGAAGAAATTCGTGAATATATTAAAGCGGATAGTTTACATTATATTTCTATGGAAGGTTTGCGCAAGTCTTTAACACATTTAGATCCGGATGGTATGTGTTATGCTTGTTTTAATGCAAATTATCCTGATGATGCAGAAACAGCAGTACGTCAAGGAACAAAATTCTTGTTTGATGCCGAAGCCTAGGGGAGGAAAATAAATGAGCGACAAAAAACAAATTACTTATGCTGATGCCGGAGTAGATATTGATGCTGGTAATCGTGCGGTTGAACTCATGAAAGAAAGTGTACGTGCTACATATCGTCCGGAGGTAATCGGTGATTTAGGTGGATTTGGCGGTTTGTTTGCGTTAAATTCAGGTAAGTATAAGAACCCGGTTTTGGGTTCAGGAACAGATGGCGTAGGTACTAAATTAAAGATTGCTTTTATGCTAAATAAGCATGATACGATTGGACAAGATGCAGTAGCCATGTGTGTTAATGATATTTTGGTCCAGGGCGCAGAACCTTTGTTTTTCTTAGATTATATTGCTGTAGATAAAGTAAATGCAGAAAAAGTTGCTCAGATCGTCAGGGGTGTTGCCGGGGCTTGTAAAGAATCAGGGTGTGCTCTTGTTGGTGGAGAAACTGCTGAGATGGCAGGGTTCTACTCTAATGATGAATATGACATTGCCGGATTTTGTGTAGGCGTTGTGGAAAGAAGCAAAATGATTACCGGTGATAAGGTAACCGTTGGTGATGTATTGTTGGGTCTTCCCTCTACAGGGTTGCATTCAAACGGGTATTCTTTGGTTCGTAAAATTTGTTTCGAAGTTATGGGGATGCAGGGTGACACCCTGGTACCTGAGTTTGGCAAGACTTTAGGTGAAGAACTTTTGACTCCTACTAGGTTGTATCCTAACGTTTGTCTGCCTTTAATTGAAAAGTTTAACTTGCATGGCATGGTACATATTACCGGAGGTGGTTTCTATGAGAACATACCTCGTATTTTACCTGATGGCTGTGATGCTTTAGTAGATGCCGGTGCGTGGGAAATGCCTCCTGTTTTCAAAAAAATACAAGAATGGGGCAATGTTCCTTGGGCTGAGATGTATAGAACCTTTAATATGGGTGTTGGCATGGTTTTACTTGTGGGCGCCGATGAAGCTGATGCTGTTCGTGAACACTTAGCAAGCCTAGGTGAAAAATATTATGAATTAGGCTCAGTAGTTGAGGGAAGCAAAAAGACCATTATGAAGGGCGGAGTTTTTGGTGAATAACCGGAAAATAGGCGTTCTAGCCAGTGGTTTTGGCAGCAATTTACAAGCTATCATGGATGCTATTGCACAAAAAGGACTGCCGATAGAGATAGCAGTTGTAATTTGTGATAAGGGTGATGCTTACGCTCTGGAAAGAGCAAAAAATGCCGGTATATCTCATGTTGCTATAGTTCGTAAGGAATGTTTAGATAAAAATGATTTTGAGAATAAAATTGACACAGTTTTGCGGGCAGCAGATGTAGAATTGGTAGTGCTTGCAGGTTTTATGCGTATTTTAAGCAGCGGTTTTGTTTCTAAGTGGAAACACAAAAATATTAACATTCATCCAGCTCTTTTGCCTGCGTTTACAGGATTGGATGCCCAAGGACAAGCTCTGGAGTATGGAGTTAAGGTCGCAGGGTGTACGGTACATTTTGTCGATGAAGGAATGGACACGGGCCCTATTATTTTGCAAAAGGCAGTACCTGTTTTAGATGATGATACACATGATACTTTGGCTGGTAGAATTTTAGTGCAAGAACATTTGGCGTTGCCTGAAGCTATTGAACTATGGGCAAGCGATAAAATAGAAGTGCATGGGCGTAAAGTATATATTACTAAATAATTTAAATGGGGTGACTATATGACAATTAAAAGAGCTTTGGTAAGTGTGTCTGACAAAACGGGCGTTGTAGAATTAGCTAAATTCCTTCATGAAATTGGCGTAGAAATTATTTCTACCGGTGGTACAATGAAGGCTATTAAAGAGGCAGGGATACCTGTTACTTATGTTAGTGACGTTACCGGATTTCCGGAGATTATGGATGGCAGAGTGAAGACATTGAATCCAAAAATTCACGGCGGTATTTTGGCAGTACGCAGCAATCCGGAACATATGGCAGCCTTGGAAAAACATGGTATTAAGCCTATTGATTTGGTTGTTGTTAATTTATACCCATTTGAAGCTACCATTGCTAAACCTAATGTTACTGAGGCGGAAGCTATTGAGAACATCGATATTGGTGGACCGGCTATGCTTAGGGCTGCAGCCAAAAATTTCCGCGATGTAATCATAGTCACAAATCCTGCTCGGTATAGCAGTCTTATTGCTATGTTAGCACAATATGGTGATGCTGATATTACAACTAGAAAGACGTTAGCAAAAGAAGCTTTTGCTCATACTTCGGAATATGATGCAGCTATTAGTACATATTTGACAAAACAGTTAACTGACAGAAAATAATTTTGCTGGGGGATGCACATGCGTATTTTAGTTATTGGTGGGGGAGGGCGCGAACATGCTTTGGTATGGAAATTGGCGCAAAGCCCAAAAGTTGAAAAAATATATGTAGCACCGGGTAACCCCGGTATGCTCAATTTAGCAGAATGTATAAACTTACCGGCTAGTGATTTTGAAAGTGTAGCAGCGTTTGCTATGGAGAAAAAAATTGATTTAACCGTAGTTGGACCCGAAGGTCCTCTTGTAGCGGGTATTGTTGATGTGTTTAAGGCTCATGGTTTAGCTATATTTGGACCTACTGCTGCAGCAGCTGCTATTGAAGGATCTAAGTCTTTTTCCAAGGAGCTTATGCACAAATATAATATTCCCACAGCTTTTTTCAAGATATGCAGTGACAGCGCTGCAGCTAAAGCTTATATAAAAGAAAAAGGTGCTCCAATTGTTATTAAGGCCGATGGTTTGGCAGCAGGTAAGGGCGTAGTAGTAGCTATGACTGAAGCAGAGGCACTGACGGCCATCGATGATATCATGGGCAGCCATAAATTTGGTGAGGCCGGCGCACAGGTGGTCATTGAAGAATTTATGGACGGTGAAGAAGCGTCACTTTTAGCTTTTACTGACGGCGACATGATTGTTCCTATGCTTGCAGCGCAAGATCATAAACGCATTAATGATGGAGATGAAGGCCCAAATACAGGAGGAATGGGTGCATATGCGCCAGCTCCGGTGTTGACGGCCGAGCTAAAACAAAAATGCCTTGAAACTATTTTAAAACCTACAATAGCTGCTTTAAAAGCAGAAGGTCGTAAATATTCAGGTTGTTTGTATGCCGGACTCATGATCAAAGGTTCGGATATAAAGGTTGTGGAGTTTAATGCTCGTTTTGGAGATCCGGAAACCCAGGTTGTTTTACCTCTTTTGAGCAGTGATTTGGTGGAAATCATGCTTGCATGTGCTAATGGTACACTTAATGAGACAATGGTGAAGTGGTCGGATAAGTCTGCGGTATGTGTGGTTATGGCTTCAGGCGGTTATCCTGCTTCTTATCCTCAGGGACTTGTTATAAGTGGGCTTGCTGCGGCAAATGCCGCAGATGGCGTAGTAGTTTTTCATGCAGGAACCAAAGAAAAAGATGGTCAAGTAGTTACGGCAGGCGGCCGCGTCTTAGGAGTAACAGCAGTGGGAAGTAGTATTGCTCAAGCCAAAGACGAAGCTTATGTAGCAGTGGATAAAATCCATTTTGCCAATGTACATTACCGCAAAGATATTGCTTGGAGAGCACTTAAATAAATCAATAAAGGAAATCCCGTTGATTATTTTCTGGTCAATGGGATTTTTTGTAAAGAAAGTTACGCATAACTGTTGTAATTGAAACGGTTTGGTGGTAAACTAAGTAAAATATTTTTTGTGAAAAGGGAGGAAAAAAATGGCTTTTATTTATGATGAACCAGCTCATACATTTAGCGAGTATCTTTTAGTTCCTGGATATTCTTCTAAAGAGTGTGTACCTGCTAATGTGGATTTACAAACACCTTTGGTAAAATTTAAAAAAGGTGAACAACCGGCTATTACTTTAAATATTCCTATGGTATCAGCTATCATGCAATCGGTTTCTGATGATAATATGGCTATTGCCCTTTCTAAAGAAGGTGGAATTTCTTTCATATTTGGCTCTCAATCAATTGAAAGTGAAGCTGCTATGGTAGCTCGCGTTAAGACTTATAAAGCGGGCTTTGTAACAAGTGACTCCAATATTCAGCCAAGTAGTACTTTGCAAGATATCCTGCGCCTAAAAGAAGAGACAGGTCATTCTACAGTTGCTGTTACTTCTGACGGAACTGTTAATGGGAAACTCATGGGTATTGTAACTAGCCGTGATTACCGTGTGAGCAGAATGTCTTTGGATACCAAAGTATCCGAGTTTATGACACCGATTAAAGATATGATTGTTGCTAAGCACAGCACAAGTTTGCATGATGCCAACAATATTATTTGGGACAATAAGCTTAATACTTTACCTGTAGTAGATGATGAAGGACGCCTTTTATACATGGTGTTCCGTAAGGATTATGCTTCCCATAAGGAATATCCACTAGAACTTTTAGACGCACAAAAACGACATGTAGTAGGTGCAGGTATTAATACCCGTGACTATGCAGAGAGGGTTCCTGCTTTAGTTGATGCAGGTGCTGATGTACTTTGTATTGATTCGTCTGAAGGCTATAGCGAGTGGCAAAAAATAACGTTGGACTGGATTCGCAGCAAATATGGAGACAGCGTTAAAGTAGGTGCAGGCAATGTTGTAGATAGAGATGGCTTCCGTTTCTTAGCAGAATCCGGAGCAGATTTCGTCAAAGTTGGTATTGGCGGTGGGTCTATTTGTATCACCCGTGAACAAAAAGGTATTGGACGTGGGCAGGCAACTGCTATTATTGAAGTAGCCAAAGCTCGCGACGAATATTTTGCAGAAACAGGTATTTATGTTCCAATCTGTTCAGACGGTGGAATAGTTTATGACTACCACATGACCTTGGCTTTGGCTATGGGAGCAGATTTTATGATGTTAGGGCGTTACTTTGCACGTTTTGATGAGTCTCCAACTAACAGAGTAAATATAAATGGGGCTTATATGAAAGAATATTGGGGCGAAGGGTCTAACCGTGCTCGTAATTGGCAAAGGTACGATATGGGGGGAGCTTCTAAATTATCATTTGAAGAAGGCGTTGATTCCTACGTTCCTTATGCAGGCTGCTTGAAGGACAATGTTAATTTAACCTTAAGTAAATTGCGGTCTACTATGTGTAACTGCGGTGCTATGAACATTCCTGAACTACAAAAGAATGCACGTCTGACGCTTGTATCTGCTACCAGTTTGGTAGAGGGTGGCGCACACGATGTTATGCTCAAAGATAATAATTCAAATAATTATCCTAAATAAATTCAAATTGAAGGTTTTTGCCTCTGTTTGTAGAATTCTACAAGCAGAGGCAAAAACCTTCAATTCGAAATTATTTAGGATAATTATTTGAATTATTGTCTTTGAGCATAACATCATGTGCGCCACCTTCTACCAAACTGGTAGCAGATACAAGCGTCAGACG
>JAAYAE010000342.1 GCA_012719555.1 Acholeplasmataceae bacterium
AAATAAAGTAGTGGTATCTAAGCGAAAACTTTTACAAATAAAAGCTTCAAAATTTTAAAAAAAGGATGATAGACATGGAAAAACGTGATTTGATAATCGAAAACGTAAAGGCAGTTATAGCAGCGCCAAGTTGTTGCGCAGAATTGAAGGAAGTAGCTCAAAATTATTTAAAAGCGTTAAATACTGCTACAGAAAAAGGCGCAGCTAAAAAACTAGTAGAAGAATTGGAAGAAGATGTCCTTCCCATAGATATAGTACTAGCATTTGCTTCTTCACCGGAGGGGGCAAAAGTTTTTGGTGAAGAAAAATCTTCTGCGTTTGCTAAACAAGCTAAAAAGGTAAAAGCTGATGGCGGAAAGTACTGTTTTTGCCCGGCTTGTACGGCCGGCAGAAAAATTCTGGAGATGAAGGAAGTTCTGTTGTAAAGACAAAGGGGTATTTTCTTCGTGGGTATTTGTAATGAAATGAACCCCTCTGTTTGACTTATTTGTCAAACAGAGGGGTTCATTTCATTACTATGCTGGATAAAAAGTTATTAGTACAGAGTGTTTTAAATACAGGCAAAATGGTTTTTAGCGGCTGCCTAACGGTGGCCTTATTTTATTATTCTTGCTAAATTCACATCAGAAATTTGTTTAAAATGTTCCTTAAGAAGTGTAATGAAATATTGGGAGTAAGTTGGAATGTAATGCTTCTTATGGCGAATTAAACACATGTTATGGAAGACAGGTTTGTTTTTGAATAGCAAGGGAAAGATATTAACATCTTTCCCTAAAGATGACATTTGATTTAGGAGACTAATTTGACTCATAAAGCAGGCAGCTAGAGCATTTGAGCAAATTTGGGATGTTAAATGGGCATAACGGGTGGACATATATACATGGGGAGTTATATCCGCTTCTTCAAAACATCTCATCATAATACTGTGTAGACCATTGGGTGATTCGAAAATTAGAAAAGGTAGTTCTTTTATATCAGCAACGTTAATACCGTCCTTATTTTTGCTTTTAATATCTTTGTAGCATTGTGGATAATAACGCTTTAACAGTTTGTCGGATATACACAAATAAATTTGGCTTTTTTGCATAAATTCTTGGACGAGTAAAGGATGTATGCCTAAAACGGCTGTCAAAGCCAAATCTATGTCGTCATTTAAAACCATTTCTTGCAGGACAGAGCTAATGGTATCTGTCAAATGTAATTCTACTTTGGGGTAACGTTCGGAAAAGGCAGGAAGAACAACGGGCAAACAATTCATGCCTCTTTGGGTACTGGCTCCAAAGCGAAGAAGACCGCTTTCCTGATTTTTAATATCATTGATAATATTTGCAACTTTTCTTTCTTCCTCTATAATGTTGTAGGCTGCAGTTAACATTTGGGTACCGGCGTCAGTAAGAGTCATTCTAGGGGTGCGGCGGAAGAGCTCTACGCCATACTCTTTTTCTAAACGCTGTATGTGATTGCTTAGGGTTTGTTGGGTAATGAACAAGCGCTCTGCTGTCTTGGTCATGGTTAACCCTTTGTTTAGATCTTTGTTTAATTCTATGAAATAATATAGGCTAGTAA
>JAAYAE010000343.1 GCA_012719555.1 Acholeplasmataceae bacterium
ATGCCAACCTTCGTAACACCGGAGCTCGCGACGGCTCTGCATGGTATTGCAAGTCATGCAGCAGCTATGACGCCTATGGAAAATATAGTAAAAGGAATCCCTGCTGGAATTCTTATAGCGGCTATTGTTTGGATGATGCCACTGTCACGAAGTTTTAGCTTATTTTTGATTTTATTTTTTACTTATTTTATTTCTTTAGGAAGTTTTGCTCATGTGGTTGTTGGTTCAGGCGAGTTAGCTTATGAAGTAATCAACGGTGGAGCTAGTTTGTATGATTACTTTGTTCGTTTTCTTATTCCTACGGGTTTTGGCAATATTCTAGGTGGTACACTTGTATTTACATTACTTATTTATGCCCAGGTAAGCACAGAGTTGAAAGATGGCGTAGATGAGTCATGCAGGATTAAATAATAAAAGAAAATCGCCGATGTTCACTCGTCTACTTTGTCAGACCTTGCGATAAAATAAAATCGCCGCTATTCACTCATCTACTTTGTCAGACCTTGCGGTTTTGCAATAAGATGTACAGTTTGTACTATCCTATTGCAAAATCCTCGGTCTTTCGCGTATCTGGGCAAATAACGGCGATTTTGGAGTTTATGAAATAATAATAATAAAAATATTAAATTCAAACTGCATAGCGCGACAAAATAGATGATTCTGGTTGTCGCATTGGACTTTAAATATTGTGGTAAAAAAATCATAGGAAGTTGGTTACACTTATTGGTTTCAGAGGGAACAAATCGCAGTGATTTTAGTGTTGTTGAGAATAAAGACAGAAAAATAAATAAGTATTTAGAATGAGGTGCAAAATGAACCTAAAGATAAAAGAGAGAGTACATGAATTGTATTGGAAACATGATATTAATTGTGCAAGAACAATGCTCATCTGCTTATGTGAATTGTTTGATATTGATATTGAAAAGCAAACCTTAAACTCCGCAATAGGGTTGCATGGGGCAGGCGGATTTAGAGCACAATGCGGCTTAGTTGAAGGTGCTTTAATGTTTATTGGTATTTATTTTAGTGACAAAGGAAAAACAGAAGCTAATATTGCTTCAATCTGTTATCAATATGCGTATGAGTTCACTCAAAGATTTGGTTCATTGAAATGTTATGACTTACGTCCGAATGGTTTCAGCGAAAATGACCCACCACATGCATGCGAAGAAATAACCGGAGTAGCTATTGAATTTACCAAAGAGTTTATTAAAAAAGTATAATACTGTGTACTATACAAGTAAGAAATCCTCGGTCTTTCGCGTATATGGGTCAATCACGGTGATTTTAGTGTTGTGGTATAATAAAAAGCATGAATAAAGGGATGTTATAGTGTGTTTTAACGTACTGCAAACCGTACTGATTATCTGTGTGCTGATGGAGGTTGTGGTTACATTGGTATTCCTTAGCGTAAACTGAAAAAGTATCATTATTAAGCAGAGGGAGAGACACATATGAATTTCAAGTTATTACCTGTTAGTCAAGAAGATTTGATAGATTACAAAAAGGATATGCAAGAGGCTTTCCAAAAAGGGACAGCAGCGCAGTTTTCTGATTTGCATACAGAGATACTTCCGGAAAAGGACATTGACATTTCTTTATCAAAAACAGGGGCATTTGCTTACAAAGCACTTGCTGATGGTGAAATGGTCGGTGGTGCAATTGTTATAATTGACGAAGAAACACAACACAACCATCTTGATTTTCTCTATGTAAAATACGGAACGCAGAGCCGTGGTATAGGGCAGGCCATTTGGCAAGAAATTGAAAAGCTACACCCTGAAACACGGGTTTGGGAAACATTTACCCCATATTTTGAAAAGCGCAATATCCATTTTTATGTGAATTGTTGTGGCTTTCATATAGTGGAATTCTTTAATCCCCAGCACAAAGAACCTCATACACCTGAAGATATGGTAGGCGGAGATTATTTCTTTCGTTTTGAAAAGAAAATGAAGTAATACAAAAGAGAGGGGGCTCTTTTGACGCAGATATTTACTCATATAAAAGAAAATCGTCGCTATTTGCTCATCTACTTTGTCAGACCTATTGTAAAAGAAAATCGGCGCTATTCACTCATCTACTTTGTCAGACCTTGCGGTTTTGCAATAGGATGTACAGTTTGTACTATCCTATTACAAAATCCTCGGTCTTTCGCGTATCTGAGCAAATAGCGGCGATTTTTGGGTTGGGTGTAAGAAATAACGAAAATGTTTTTGAAAGAAGAAGAAAAACAAGAGGAATATAACTTCTGCAAAGCTGTTACTATGTCGATATTTTATTGCTCTAGCTAGATAATCAGGCCATAGCATATTGGACGAAGTGCAAGCCAGCGTCATTAAGGTACTGGCAATAATGAGTTCTTATAGGGCTTATGCTTCCACTGGTTTTACAAGTGGAAGTAAATAGCTTGTTTTCGTTGAGGCATTATCAGTTTTTCTTATGATAACAATCTAAGTTCAATATTGTACAAGCGGAGCCGTTCGCGTTAAAGTTAAGTCGAAGAAGAAACTAGTAATTTTAGATGAAAGGAGTATCGGTAGTACAAGTAAAACACGAAAATTCGCAAAAGGAGATGAGATTAGTATGTTTAGTATGGTTGGAATTGGTATTTTTTCGTTGGTTCTGTATATTGCTATTATTTTAGTGCTGATGACCTGGCTTAAACGCCGTGCTTCCGAGTCTATGCTGTGGGCTTATCTTATTATCGTAGTGGTGGCCGGATTATTTTCTAAGCACACTGTCGTTAATGTTTTTACCAAGAGCTTTAAGTTCGGTATCACATCGGAAGTTGTTTATGCGGCCATGGCCTTTGTATTCATGTCCTACCTAATGGAAAAGACTGGTGTTATAGGACGGTTGGTTAATATTTTGAATAGTTTAATTGGTCGGTTCCCTGGTGGTGCAGGTTACGTATCTACTATAGGTTCTGCCTTGTTTGGCATGGTTTCCGGTTCTGGATCCGGTAATGCGGCAGCAATTGGTTCTATAACTGTTCCATGGATGATGCAGACGGGATGGTCTCGTGAACGAGCTACGACTATATGTGCCGGTAATGCAGGTATGGGCATGATTTTTCCTCCCTCTACTTCTATGCTTTTGCTTTTAGGTATGGACAGCATTGCGTCGGAGCTGCCTTCCGGTACTTTGTATGTGGGACTGTTGGGGGCTGGTTGCCTTGTCTTGGCTTATAGGTTAATCGTCATATATTATTTTGCCAAGAAGGATGGTTTGGCACCTGTACCTGCTGACCAGATTATGCCTTTTGGTGAAGCGCTGCGAAAAAATGGTTCTGCGTTATTGATTTTTCTAGGTGTCTTAGTTCCTCTTTTAGTTACTATGGGACCAACCGGAGACTGGGTAAAAACAACCATGAATGCAGACTTGAAAAATGCTTTTAAATCAATTTCCATTGTGTTCTGGATTCCCATCACCATGACTTTGTTTACGATGTTTGAAGGTTGGAAATATTTGCCTCATGATTTTGCTGGTTGGAAGGTAATGATTATGCAATCAATTGGAAAATATTCGGAAGTTGGTATGTTATTATTTACGGCTTTTGCCGCTTCAGGAGTTCTCAATATGTTAGGCATGACTAATGAAGTTAAAGCGATTTTCACTCATTTAGGTTCGTATTCTCCCATGTTGGTTATTCTAGTTATTGCTGCCCTTATAACCATGATGGATGGGCCATTTTCCGGGACTGCTACAACCAGTGCTTTAGGGGCCGCTGTTTATGCTGCTTTGCGCTCTATCGACTTGCCGCCTGTAGTTTGTTGCGTAGCTTTTCTAAATTTGATTTCTAACGAAGGTGCAGTTCCTCCTAATGCAGCACCGATTTATATTGCTTCAGGGATTTCCGGGTTGAAGGATCCTTCGAATATTTTTAGACCGATTTTAAAATTCTTCGTCTTTCCGACGGTAGTTATTGCCATATTAATCATGATGCGGATTATTCCTATTATTGGAGGATGAGGTGAGAAAAATGAAAAAAACTTTAAAGGCAATCTGTCACATTTGTTTTGGTATTACTATGCCGGCTTTTATGATTTTTGGCACAGTACTAGTGTTAGTCCAGTTAATGTGCTGTTTTACAGGTAATGGGCATTTAAGTGTGTATATAAGTAAGTTATTACGTCCGTGGGCCACAGGTGCCGCTGGTGTAGTAGTTTTTGTAGCTTTTTTTGACAGCTATTTAAAGCTGGAAAAATAAATCTGTATTATGTTTTGGAGGAAAAAGGAGTGAAGTTGTAATGAAGTTGGTTAAAGCAGCTATGGCAGGAACAATGGAACCAAGTGATGTCATGGTAACGGTTGAACCGGCTGATGACCTTACCATCGATTTAGAATCTAATGTGGCAAAGCAGTTTGGAGCCTCAATTAAAGCGACCGCTTTGGAAGTAGCGAAAAAGATGGCGATTACCGGCGCGGCAATTAAATTAGTCGATCATGGTGCGTTGGATTTTACCATACGTGCCAGGATGGAAACCGCCCTTAAACGTGCGTTAAAGGAGGGGGTACAATGAACTCTTTATACAGGACTATGCTATTTGTACCCGGTAATGCTCCGGCTAAATTGACTAAGGCAGAGATTTATGGTGCCGACTGTGTTATTTTTGACCTAGAAGATGCTGTTTCCGTGCAAGAAAAAGATGCTGCCAGGGATTTGGTGCGGACCTTTTTATCTACCTATCATCTCGATTGTCGGGTTGGTATCAGGGTTAATGCCCAGGACACGCCTTATTACGAAGAAGATGTGAAGGCGATGGTGCCATTGAAACCGGATTTTCTGCGCTTGCCTAAATCCGAAACGGCAAAAAATATGCAAGATTTGGATGTCTTTATGAGCCAATGTGAAAAAGAGGCAGGTATTCCAGAAGGAACAGTAAAGATCGTAGCTACAATTGAGACCGCTTTAGGTGTTCAGAATGCCTTTGAGATTGCTACTGCTTCTAAACGTATTCTTGGCATCGGTTTGGGTGCAGAGGACTTTCGCACCGACATGCGCATGACTAGAAGCGAAGACGGACAAGAAATTTTGTATGCTCGTAACCGCATTTCTTTGGCTGCTCATGCTGCCGGGGTAATGCCTCTGGACTATGTATATAGCAATTTCAAGAACACAGAGGGTTTCACGGCTGACGTACGTTTTGGTAAAATGCTGGGCTTTACCTGTAAGTCGGTTATTCATCCCAGTCAGATTCCTCTGGTACATGCTGTCTATGATCCTACGGAAAAAGAAATCGAACACGCCAAACAGGTTTTGGTTGTTTATGATCAAGCCATGGCTAAGGGTTCAGGGGTTATTGCCCTGAATGGCAAAATGATTGACATGCCAATGGTGACGAGAGCTAAAGCTGTTTTGGCTTATGCCAAGGCCTCCGGAAAGGAGATATAAGCATGTTTGATACGAAATTAATGGCAGAAATCAATAAAATACCTGGTTATGAACAGAAAAAAATTTTTGCTGGGGCTTTTGCGACTCAGCCCAGTGGAAGTATGGCTGCTAGACCACTTAAATGTGTAAAACCTGGGACAAAGAAAGTTTACGGATTAGAATACATTTTGGATGCGGTAGGTTTAAAGGATGGCATGACAATTTCCTTCCATCACTGCCTGCGCAATGGTGATGCTGTTATGCAATATATTGTAGCCGCTATTGCCAAGAAAGGTATTAA
>JAAYAE010000034.1 GCA_012719555.1 Acholeplasmataceae bacterium
CCCTTTCTTATGCATATACATTAATATTTTAGAACAACTACACTACGTAGCTATTGTTTTTTTTCTGCCTCAGCATCTGCTGCTAATTGAGCTTTGGTAGAAAACAATTTTTCAATGACAACGTACAACACCGGTATCAAGAAAACTCCAACGGCAGTAGCAAAGGTCATGCCGCCAACAACGGCATTTCCCAAGGACACACGAGCACCTGCACCGGGACCTGTTGCAATAGCTAGCGGCACGCAGCCTAAGATAAAGGCAAATGATGTCATCAAAATCGGGCGTAACCGCAATTTAGCCGCATCTATAGCAGACTTAATAATTGGCTCTCCTGCCTCTTTATTCATCTTAGCGTATTCAACAATCAAAATAGCGTTTTTCGCCGCCAAACCAATTAAGGTAATCAAGCCTATTTGCATATATATATCATTTTGCTGCCCTCGTAAATATTGGGAAAGCAAACACCCCAAAATCGCTGATGGAACAGACAGTAAAATAGCTAGTGGTACGGACCAGCTCTCGTACAAAGCCGCTAGACATAAGAACACCAAGATTAGAGAAATCGCCAAAATTTTGTTAGAGCTATTTCCTGCATCAAGTTCATCACGGCTTTGATCTACCCACTGATAAGTGTAAGTAGTTGGCAAAACTTCTGCTGCCACTTCTTGCAAAGCTTTCATAGCCTGACCGGAACTATATCCTGCAGCAGGGCTGCCTGCGATTTTAAAAGCACTAACCCCGTTAAACCTAGTAACGGAAGGTACTGAACTTATGCTCTTATAACTTACTAAGGTATCTAGTGGTACCATTTCGCCGGCACTGCTTTTCACATAGAAAAACCTCATATCATTTACATTTTTTCTAAACTCAGCGTCAGCTTGCATAACCACTTTCCAGGTACGTCCAAAGCGATTAAAATCATTTACCTCGCTTCCTCCCAGAAAAGTCTGAAGGGCGGTATAAACACTGCCAACCGGAACTCCTAAAGATTCAGCCTTAGCTCTGTTGACTTCGAAATTATAAGCCGGAGTATCAGTGTTAAAAGTAGTATAAGCAACGCCAATTTCAGGACGTTGATTGGCTTTCGCTACAAATTGCTTGGCATAAGTATTCATCGTATCAACAGAATCCCCTGCCAAATTCATAATATACATGTTTAAACTACCTGTACTGGATACACCTGGCAAAGCAGGTGCGTTAAATGCCATCATGGTCATTTCCGGTATTTGAGACGTAATTCCTCTGGCTTTTTGAATTGTTTCCTGTATTGTAACAGTACGTTCATTGTATGGTTTCATGCTCACGATAAGCAATCCGGCACTGGACTTAGGTGCCTGCGTTAAAATATCGATGCCTGATACGGCTCCAACATGTGCAACGCCAGGAAGTTCTCTTAGTTGTTTAGCAACTTTTTCCATAGCATAAATACCACGATTACTAGAGGCTGCTTCCGGCAAATTAAATGATACCATAAAATTACCTTGATCCTCATCAGGCACATATCCACTAGGCAAATGAGTAAAAATAGCCCCAATTAAAACAATCATTATAAGCAAACCAATTAACATAAGCTTAATATGTCTAATACATTTTTCTACATTAGCTACGTATTTATTTAAGAATCTGGCAAACCATTGATTGAAACCATATATTATTTTGCCCAAGAAACCTTTTTTTGCGTTCTCTTCGGCACGAGGCTTTAAAAGTAAAGCACATAGCGCCGGAGTTAAGGTCAAGGCAATAACTGCTGATAAAGCCATAGATACGGCAATGGTTAAAGAGAACTGCTTATACAACATACCAGTTGTACCGCCAGTAAAAGCAATAGGAATAAATACTGCAGCTAAGATAAAGGCAATTGCTACAACCGGCCCTGATACTTCTCTCATAGCACGGTAAGTTGCCTCTCTGGGTGATAGTCCTGTATCTTGTATATGATGTTCTACGGCTTCCACCACAACGATGGCATCATCAACAACCAGTCCTATAGCCAGTATCATAGCAAACATGCTAACAGTATTAATACTGAATCCCATAAAAACGAAGGCCCCAAAGGTACCAACTAAAGACACCGGCACTGCTAAAAGTGGAATTGCCGTAGCACGCCAATTGCCCATGAAAAGATAAACTACAAACATTACCAAAAGCAAGGCTTCGCCAAAAGTATGCGCCACTTTTGTTAAGGACTCACGTACAAAAATTGTATTATCTTGCAATATACCAATCTTCATATCCGGTGGAAAGCGGGTCTCCGCATCGGCTAATTCAGCTTTAATTTTAGCAACACTGTCTAAGGCATTAGCATCAGTAGTTAAATAGACAGGAAACACAACTGTATCGCCGCCATCAAGAAAAGATACCATTGTATCACTACGAGCGCCCTCACCAATAGTAGCAATATCTTTTAGCTTTAAGTTTTGTCCATTGGTAGAACGCACAACAATGTTACCGAACTGTTCTTCATTAGTCAAGCGACCTTGGGCACTGGCCGAATATTGGAATTCCTGCTCCCCAGCAGTAGGCCGGGAACCAATAGCGCCAACCGGAGCCTGAATATTCTGTGCCTGAATGGCCGTGGAAACATCGCTGGCTGTAATTCCTAATTGTGCCATTTTATCGGGATGCAACCATATACGCATAGCATATTCCGGTCCATAAGCATCTACTTCAGACACTCCTTTAACCCTTTGAACAGCATCAACAAAATTAGTCATAGCATAGGTCTTCAAAAACATAGAATCGTATGTCTTATTAGGAGAATTCAAAGTGAAATACATAATTGCCTGAGAATTCTTCTTAGCTGTGGTAACACCATAGCCAGTAACTTCTGATGGTAATGAGGATGATGCTTGAGCCACACGGTTTTGCACTTCTACAGCTGCAATATCACTGTTTTTATCCAAGTTGAAATATACATTCAATGCATATCCACCATTATTAGTACTTGTAGAACGCATATCCATCATATTCTCTACGCCATTTACTTTTTGTTCAATAGACGTAGCTACAGCCTCTTCAACTGTAGAAGCATTGGCACCAACATAAGTTGTTGACACTTCAACCTGTGGCTTTGTAATATTAGGATATTGTGCAATAGGTAATGTAAAGCCGGCAATGGTTCCCAGCATGGTAATAAGAATTGCCAGCACTATCGCGAAGACCGGACGGTCTATGAAAAAACGTGACACGATTTATTACCCCCTTGTTTATTTAGTTGTGGCCGGTGTTGTCTCTAAGTCTGCTTCAGTCATAGGCTCAGGATTGACAGCAGTGCCAGGTCTGACTTTTTGAATACCTTCCACCACAATGGTTTCTGTGCCATCTAGACCGCTTTCAATCATCCACAAACGCCCTATGCGTGCACCGACTTTGACTTCTTTCATTTCTATTTTGTTTTCGCTATTAACCACGCTGACAAAATTCTTGTACATAACTTCAGATACCGCACGTTGCGGAACCAATATAGCATTTTTCCGCGTACCGCTATTAACCTGTAAATGGGCAAACATACCAGGCAACAACAACCCATTAGGATTAGCGAATTCAGCTTTTAAGGTCAAAGTACCTGTTGTATTGTCAACACTGCGATCAACTTGATCAACTCTCCCTTTAAGAGGGTACTTATTACCATCACTTAATGTTAAGGTCAAGTTTTCCAAAGAGCTGCTATTTCCTGTATTGCCTTGCAATAATTTTAGATATTCTGTTTCAGCCAGCGAAAATTTAACCCTCATAGGATCGCTATTAGAAATGGTAGTCAACACCGTAGACCCTGCGGTAACAAAGTTACCTTCAGCTAAACAATTGGTATCAACTTTACCGGCAAAAGGAGCTACAATGTTAGTCTCCCCTGCATCAACTTGCGCAGTGGCAAGCAGTGCCTCTTGTGCATTGACAGTAGCCTGAGCTTGTGCTAATTGAGTGTTATAACTGTCTAGTGTTTGTCTGGAAACAGCGCCCTGCTCATATAGTGCTTGATATCTTGCCGCATCCCTTTGTACATTAGTCAAACTTGCTTGGGCATTAGCCAAGGTAGCCTGAGCATTTAGCACGCTGTTTTGATAATTACGTGGATCAATGACATAAAGTAATTGTCCCGCCGCAACCACATCACCACCGTTAACCAGTTTTTTTACAATAGTACCAGTTACCTTAGATTTAATACTAACCTCATCTTTTGCTTCAACAAAGCCTGTATACTCGTAAGTCAAAGGGGTGTCTCTTTGAATTACATGCATTGTCTTCACTGCTACTGCTTGTGGTCCTCCTGCCTGCTGCTTGCTACAACCGGCAGAAGCAAGCATCATAATGCACGCCAACCCAATGGCTAATACTTTCCTTTTTACTAACATGCTGGAACCTCCTACGACCATTTATTAATCAAGCCTCGTGAACATAAACTCAATACCTGATATTATAACTGAACTTTTTTTAAGTTGCAATTTGCAATTATACCAATTTTTGTTGCATTATCTCACTATTACATCTATATGCTCTCCATTACGCCGATTGACTGCTTAGTCAAAAATTTCACCTATTTTATTCCGCTTCAAGTACGGTAGCACCATACTTTGTGCTAATGCCAATTCCTCTTTTCCATCATGCAAAAGCACTAATGCTCCACCGTCATAATAATATCCTTGTACATCTTTTTTAGTTAAAGGATGCCCCTGTTTCATGCTCTCTTGGGTAACAATACCCCAAAACTTAGAACTTTTCCCCACTAGAGTTTCCAATTCTATACTTCTACCTGTATTCATGTTAAAGTTAAAAGCTTGCATGATAGAAGTTGTCCTATTATGAGCAGTAGCAATACCTGTGAATAAGACACTGGTATATTTTTTACCGGCATATTTTACCTCATAATTCAGCTCTATATTTCCATCTCCGCCAGCCTCCTTCAGCATCTTTTTTACAAATGCATCAATTTGCCCATTTAACTGCCATTGCTGCAATCCCGTACCCATTTTCGAAAAATGAGGATATTTTATCCTGCTCCCGTTTATTTCAACATACTGTTTGGTTATTAAATATCCTCCGGCACCTATAATATCAGCTTCCTGTTTGTAAATATGCGGGGAATATAAATCTGTATAGAAATTGGTCCTTTTCACTTGCCAGCTTCCAGCCATATATTTCCAAATAGTACGCACATATCCCAAGGTATCAAAGTTAGTTGCGCCAACAACAAGCTGTGAGGTCAAAACTTCTGAGGTTCCATCATTATCAATATCCAAAGCAGCTACCGAACAAAGATTTTGTATATATGGACGAACACCTGAATCTTTCACTTGTCCATCATCGTCATAAACGTTAAGATACCGGTACATATCTTGCTCTCCGGGTAAATCCAAAACTATAGTCTTTCCTGAGACAGGAAAGGTTAATTCCGCTTTATATTGCGGCAAATACTTACCCAAACAAGCAATGCCAATATTATTTTCTCTTGTAAAAATTTCTTCTGCTTTGCCTTCACTAAAATCCAATATGCGGCAATCGACAATACCACCGCTCCCACCTGTCAGGGAAGTTATAAGCACATTGGCAACTCCGTTACCTGTAACATCGGTCAGAGTCAAAAAACTATCATAGCCACCACAATCAACCGGCCTAATATACCCTTTAACCCGCCCATTTTTTCTGTCCTTTATAACAACATAGAGATTGCCCATAAAATGCGACCCATTTACAACTTTATTACCCATTAATAATACGTCTTCATCATTACCATCGCCATTAACATCGCCAATAGCTTGATCTACGATTTCGCCGCGTTGAACCTCAAGTACAACAGGGTTAACTTTCTTTGGCGTTATAATATTAACCGCAACAGGGCTAATTTCCTGTTTTTTTGTTGGTTGCGGCCTTATTTCGGCGCTAACCCCTACCGGTAGCAGTAATGTGCCTAAAACGCCCAACACTAAACATCTATTTTTAAGTTTCATAATAACAGCTTCCTCCTAGTTTAAACATGCTATAAAACCCCAGTATAATCTATAATAC
>JAAYAE010000344.1 GCA_012719555.1 Acholeplasmataceae bacterium
GTTCTGAAACTGAGCCATGTCCTCTTTCGAGTTTCAAACATTCTTTGCATTCGAATTAAATGCTGATACCACCTAAGTATAGCAAATTAATAGTTATAATATCGCAAATATGAAGTAGCATATTTTCTGAAAATTATATAAAATTAATTATCAAATTATCTATATATTGGAATTGCTTTCGTTTAATGTTTGTTTTGTTTGCGCAGTTAATAATGTAGGGAAACATGAAATTAAAACAGTTCAAATGATGGAGGAAATGGTACAGGAACACCGACTATAAGCGTTGACGGGAACGAGAATGGCAAATAACTTCTTACAGTCACAGGCATAAGGAGCAGGAATACTTAAAAGGAGGGGATGTCGTTGGATACTAGTATTGTTGTATCACTCCATGTGTTGGACTGGATAGTTATAGCTATCTACGTCGTTATTATTCTGTACATAGGCTATTATTTTTCCAAAAGATCCAAAGGTTTTGATGATTACTTCATGGCAGGAAGAGATCTTAACGCACCTCTTCTTGTAGGAACTCTGGTTTCTACCTTCTATGGCCTCGATACATTGTTCGGTGATTCAGAAGTCGCTTTCTTTGAAGGGATTTCATCATTCTTTGCATATGCGCTTCCTTACACCGCGTTATATGCGGTCATGGCATTTTTATCGCCAGTTTTTAAGGAGAAATTTCCTGAAGGTACAACGATGCAGGAAATTGCTTTTAAAAGATACGGAAAAACTGCAGGGGTGGCTTCATCTATAGCATCATTTTTATATTCCACAAATACTATGGAAATGATGGGAATTGGATTCCTGCTTCGCCTGACCACCGGTATGCCTTTCTGGGTAGGAACTTTGATAGGAGCCATTTTTGTCACCGCATTTACTTGGATGGGTGGTCTTTGGGCTGTAACGATTACTGACTTCATTCAGTTTCTAATAATGATGGTCACCATAGGTCTTGCACTGGTTATCGGCTGGACTGCCATGGGCGGCTATGAAAATATCATGGTAGGACTCGAAAACTTTGTCGGTGAAGACGCAGAATACTATTTCCAGATAGGAGCAGGTTATCTCACTCCCTGGCTCTTGCTTGTATATTCGGTCACCGCGTTTGCAGTATTGGCGGAGCCCGCATTCTTCCAGAGAATTTTCGCCTCGGCCGGACCGAAAGAGGTCAAAAAAGCTTTTACAGCAGGTATTCCCATGTGGCTTGCCTTTGACTGGGCTGTAACATTCTTGGGAATCATGGGAGCAGCTGCAATCGGACTTGCAATTATCCCTGAAGTAGTGCCTAACGAAGCATTGTTCGCAGTAGCCGGACAATACCTGCCTGCAGGAGTATTAGGGCTGTTCATCGCCGGAATCTTCTCCGCGGCCATGTCAACGGCGGACTCCTACTTCCTGGTAGCCGGCGGAGTTATCGGATACGATATTTACAAAGGAGTTATCAATCCTGATGCGGATCAAAAACAGACTGAGAGAATGACCAAAATCGGTGTGTTGATTTCTGCGGCATTATCTCTCGCATTAGCTTTCTTCTTTGAACGCATACTGGAAGTATGGGTATTCCAGGCAACGGTAATTATTACAACATGTATAATACCTGTATACTTCGGAACGTTCTCCAAGAAACCTCCGAAGAAAATTGCGGGAACAGTGGCAACGGTATTCGGCCTAATCGCTTCCGTCATCTGGTATATCTGGACTAACTTCTTCGGAGTTTACGATGAAGAGATGGAAGTCTACATCGTTAAAATAGGCGATGTAGAGTTGTGGCAAGAATATGGCATACTGATAATAACGCCAATAGTGCTCATCCTCTATCTGATCTTCAATAAGCTCGGTAAGGAAACAATGGAATTGAAAGGAGATGAATAGTGATGTTGTGGGATTCTGTATGGGATATCGGTTGTAACATCTTTGGTTTTATAGCGATGATAGGTCCCTTGCTTTTGGTAGGATGGTATTTTAAAGCTGCCAAAGAGAAATTCAGAAAATTGAACGAGCAGAACAAGAATGATTAGCGATTAAACGTCAATTGTTGAGGCTGAGCATGAAAGATAAAAGCGATACAACCTTTCGCAGGGTGGGGTAATCCGCCCTGCGTTTTTTTTATAGGCTTATAAGCCAGTTGAGCACGCAAAGCGTGCGAAACAGAAAACCACCCGCTATGCGGGTGCGCGTCGATAGTTATACAAAAAAATCACCTTTCCGTTATAATGTGGGGTGTTCAAGCCACTTTGTAACGA
>JAAYAE010000345.1 GCA_012719555.1 Acholeplasmataceae bacterium
CTTTGTAGATTGCGGATTTTTCTTTATATTATTTGGTTTTTACAAAAGAGCTTTTAATTTATCTAGATTTTCTTTAAATTTATTTAGAGTCACTTGGATGGGTTCGGCAGTGGTAAGGTCAACGCCGGCATTTTTTAAAATATTAAGAGAGTAGTCGCTGCCGCCGGCTTGCAGGAATCCCAAATATTTGTCTACGGCGTCTTTTTCTTTAACCAAAATTTTATGGGCAAAGGTTGTAGCTGCGGAATAACCCGTAGCGTATTTGTAAACATAAAATGGGGTGTAAAAGTGAGGTATACGTGACCATTCACTGTCTAAAAGGTCGTCTATTATCAGTTCGCTGCCGTAGTATTTAACATTAAGTTTGTGCCAGGTTTCTTCTAAAAAGTCGGCAGTTAAAGAGGCCCTCTTAGTGATTTCTCCATGAATAATTTTTTCGAATTCCGCAAACTGAGTTTGACGATAAACTGTAGTGCGTACCGCTTCTAGATATTGATTGAGCAAATATATTTTTTGTTCTTTATTGGCTTTATCAAGCATGTGCTCTAACAATAAAATCTCATTGGTGGTGGAAGCAACCTCAGCACAGAAAATAGTATAATCTGCTTTAGGGAAAGGTTGCGTTTTACTGCTAAAAAAGCTGTGCATAGCATGACCCATCTCATGAGCAAGGGTAGACACACTGTTGTAGCGGGGCTGGAAGTTAAGCAAGACATAGGGATGAACTCCATAGACACCCCAGGAATAGGCACCACTGCGCTTGCCTTTGTTTTCATAAACATCAATCCAACCACTCTCAAGACCGGCTTTTAAGTTAGTTAAATAGTTTTGGCCTAAAGGTTTTAGGGCTTCTAAGACGGTGCTTTTAGCTTCTGTGAAATTAAATTTAAAAGTGTCACCACCGCTTTTCGTTAGAGGCAGATACATATCATAAGGGTGCAGCTCATCTAAATGAAGCACTTCTTTTTTTAGCGCCATATATTCGTGTAACGCAGCTAGATTTTCTTCCACTGTGTTAATTAATCCATCATACAGGCTTCCGGGAATATTGTCCGCTGCCAGTGAATTAGCCCTGGCATCTTCATCTTTTCTCATAGTTGCATAAAAATGGCTAGAGCGCGCTCTGGCATTAAGAGAAGCAGCTAAAGTATTACGGAAACCGTGATAAGTAGACATAAGTGCCGTAAAAGTATTTTTGCGCAATTGACGGTCAGCTGAAGTCATATTTAATAGATAGCTGCCTTCACTTATCGGGTGTTCCTTCCCGCTTTCATCTTTGGCAACAGGAAAAGTCATATCAGCACATACCAAAGTATGGAAAATATCAGTGGCGGCACTGGTGGCTAACTGACTGTGGGAAAGGCTTGCTTCCTCTTTGGCATTTAAAACATGGTCGGCTAAACGCAATAAATCAGTGAAATAATGACTATAGGAGTCACAGCTTGGATCATTGGCTAATTCTTGCAGTAGCTTCCTCGGTAAAGCTAAAAGTTCAGGTTCAATAAAGGCTGCAGCATTAGAACAATCACTCATGAGAACTTCAGCTGTTCCTGTTAAAAATTGGGCGTGATTATCAGTTCCATCTGCATCTTTTTGTAGGCGGGCATAGGCATAAATTTTTTCTATGCCCATGGATAATTGATCTCTAATGTGCAGACAAAAAATGATGTTATCTTTATTATTTAGCTTACCTTGCATATCAGATAGTATATGTAAAACATCTTTAATGTCTTTGGCGGTGTCTGCCCACTCTTCATCATTAGCAAAAATATCATTTATGTGCCACATGTACTCATTGGGAATTTCTTTGCGTTCTATGCAATTGCCATGTTTTGGTGCATTTAAAGTTGTCATAAA
>JAAYAE010000346.1 GCA_012719555.1 Acholeplasmataceae bacterium
ACTTACTGTAATAGTTGCTATTTTTATTGCAATAAACTTATTTAATAATAATTTTTATAGCGCCGGAGGCAGTATTTTTAACGCTTTCTTTCAGACTATTTCTATAGTTAGTACGGCTGGTTTTGCGATGGCAAATTATGATGCTTGGCCTGATTTTAGTAAATATTGCCTATTCTTACTTATGTTTATAGGAGGTTGCAGCGGGTCGACAGTAGGAGGAATAAAAATGTCTCGCTTAGTAGTTCTTCTTAAAGTTACAGGTGCAGAGTTAAAGCGTACTATTCATCCACGTATGGTTTCTAATATCACGATGACTGAGCGGGCAATACCACCAAGACTTATCGATGGTATTACAAGATTCTTTTTTCTTTATATAGCAGTATTCTTTTTTTCAGCGTCGTTACTCTCTTTAGTGGGAGATTTGTCTATGTTTTCTGCTGCCGGTATTGCTGCGGCTTGCTTAGCTAGCGTAGGGGCAGCGTTTGAAACGGTAGCAACAATTGCAGGTTACGGGGAGCTCACAGCTGGTGCAAAGATTGTAGCTATGCTTACTATGTTTCTTGGTAGGCTGGAGATATTCACTTTGTTGGTACTATTACATCCTGATTTTTGGAAAACAGAATAAAAACAGAGGTATTATATGAATTTATTTATAGTGTTATATTTATTGGGAAAATTAAGCTTGGCCTGTGCGGGGGCCATTTTAGTGCCTTTAGTTATGGCATTTTATATGGGGGATACCTGTCTGGAGGCTTTTGCAATATCGGCTGTGTTAGCAATGTCAATTGGTTATATTTTCCTTCACTATGGTAACTCTAATGATGTCCATATCACTTTTCGTGAGGGTGTAGCCGTAGTAAGCGGGGCTTGGGTGCTTGTTTCCTTTTTGGGAGCAATGCCCTATTATTTATCCGGAACCTTAGATTTTATTTCTGCGATTTTTGAAAGCATTTCAGGGTTTACTACAACCGGTGCGACGGCTATTACCAACATCGAAGCGGTGGCGAAAAGCATGCTTTTTTGGCGCAGTTTGACCCATTGGATGGGGGGGATAGGCATAGTAGTCTTGTTCATTGCTTTTTTACCCAATATTGGGACCGGAGCAGTGCACATGTTTAATGCCGAAGTAACAGGACCTACTGACGATAGAGTTGTACCTCGCATTCGTGAAACTTCAGTTGCTTTATGCAAAATATATATTTTCTTTACGGTGGTACAGGCTGCACTACTTTTTTGGGCCGGGATGAGTTTTTATGACTGTATTAATCATGCGTTTTCAACTATTGCAACAGGTGGGTTTTCCACATACGATAATAGCCTTATGCATTTTAACAGTCCATTGATAGAAGGTATTATAGGAGTTTTCATGATCCTTGCAGGAGGCAACTTTGCCCTCTATTTTTCTGTAGTTCAAAAAGGACCAAGAGAGTTTTGGCATGACACAGAGTTTAAAGTCTATATTTGCTTAGTTGTTATTGCAACAGCCCTTGTAGGACTAAACATTTTCTATAAAATGGGTTTTTCCGGTACGGAGTCTTTGCGACATTCTTTTTTTCAAGTAGCTTCAATAATTAGCACTACAGGCTTTGTTAGCAATGATTTTGATGTTTGGCCGGCTTTTAGTAAGTATATTTTAGTTTTACTTATGTTCATTGGAGCTTGTGCAGGATCTACAGCAGGTGGTATTAAAGTATCAAGGATAGTAATTTTATATAAATTGACCTTAGCTGAAATAAGACATACTATTCACCCTTGTATGGTTACTAATATATCCATGAATGGAAAACATGTTCCCGATACGGTTATTTCCGGGATTGGACGTTTCTTTTTTTTGTATATGATGCTATTTGCCGGGTTAACCTTATTGTTGGCGAGTACGGGTCTTTCTGTTACAGATTCTATTGGCGCTATTGCTGCTACTATTAGCAGCGTTGGACCGGCATTAGGTGTGGCCGGAGCTACATCTACATATGCTTCCATTACACCTTTTGGTAAAACAGTTATTTGTATTGCCATGCTATTGGGCAGGTTGGAGTTATTCACTTTGCTGGTACTTATTCGACCGGAATTTTGGCGCAGTACTAGGAACTGGTGATATAATAGAATAAAATTGTTTTAGGGAGGATAAATAATGACATTGAAAACTTTCCAAATTCCTTATGGTAATACCATACAGGAAGTAAAATTACCTGAGGAAAAAGTTATTTATGATATTCACGGAAACAAGGCAGAAATAAAAGAGGATTTATGCGCAGAGACTTTAAGGGCTTTGCGGGAACCAATTGACAGCACCCCTTTGGCGCAGCTTGTGAAAAAGGGAGATAAGGTAACGATTATTGTTAGTGACTTAACGCGGATGGTTCGTACCAAAGAATTTCTTCCGGTAATTTTAGACGAATTAAATGCTAATGACATTGCTGATAATGATATATGCATAGTAGTGGCAACAGGAACTCATCGTGGTCATACTCCGGCAGAAAATATAGCCGTTTATGGGGAAGATGTTTGCAAACGCATAAAAATTTATCAACATGACTGTATGGCCAAGGATTTAGTACCAATGGGGACAACATCTCGTGGTACGCCTATTTGGTTAGATAAGAGGGTAGCAGATGCTGATAAAGTTATCGTTACAGGAGGCATTACCTTGCATCCCATGGCTGGATTTGGCGGCGGACGCAAGGGCGTTATGCCTGGCGTTTCAGGACATGCAACTATTATGGCTAATCATGCCCATGCCTTAGCTGATAAAGTGGGAGATAGGTGTAATCCAGCCTGTATTGCCGGAGTTTTGCAAGACAATCCTTTTCATGAAGATATGGAAGAAGTTTGCGCAGCACTTAACCCGGCATTTTTGGTTAATACTGTTTTCACCCCTGATGGTGACTTATTTGAAGTGGTCGCCGGGAATTGGAAGACAGCCTGGCTCAAAGGCTGTAAGGATTTACTAGAGATTTCTAAAGTTGATATTTGTGAAGAAGCAGATGTAGTCATTGCTTCTGCTGGTGGAGCTCCTAAAGATACAAACTTATATCAAGGCACAAAGGCACATATGAATGCAGACTTTGCGCTAAAAAAGGATGGCATTTTGATTGTAGCTTTAGAGTGTCCGGATATTAAAGAACCGGCTATTTTTAGTGATTGGTGTTCTAAATCAGATTTATTACAAATGGAAAAAGAATGCAGAGCGGATTTTTCTATACCGGCTTTTGTAGCCTTTAAAACCAGGTGTATTATTGCAGATTGTACTGCTTATATGGTAACGTTACCGGAAAATTTTGACTATGTACGCCAAACAGGGCAAATTCCGGTGGCTACAGTTGCAGAAGCGTGGGAACTTGCGCAAGCTAAGTTAAAAGAACAAGGTAAAGATAATTATAAAATTATTGTCATGAGTCACGCCAGTAGTACATTACCAGTATTAAAAGCTTAAACTTAAAAAAAGGGAGAGATTATTATGTATCAAAAAGAATTGCTCTATACTATTGCGCCTGCTCAGCACAACAAAGAGGATTTAACAGATATTTTGGAGCAACACAAGGAAATAAAATTTGTTTCTTTCATGGGTGTTGATTTTGCCGGTAATGATACAGACGAAAAGGTCCCTATTTCTTTGTTCATTGAAGATATGGATACTATTCTTCACGCTCATGCCGCACAAACAGATGGTTCGTCGGTAGTATTGCCGGGAATTGCGTCTTTAAACAATGCTCGTGTTGATATGATTGCTGATCTTGAGGCAAATTGGTTCATAGATTATAATTATGAACATTTTGATACTACTACAGGATTAATGGTAGGTACCTTACGGATACCTTGTTTCCTTTTGCATAATAATGTTTTTGTGGATTCTCGTCATATTTTAAAAAACACCTTGAAATATGTAAATACAGAGCTTCTTGACTTACTAAAGACACAAAAAAGTGTTTATGGTCTAGAGCATGTTAACTTAGCTGATGTGGAAGAAATTGTTTTTACTTGTGCTACGGAATTAGAGTTTTGGGTAAAATCTCCTCGTGAAGATGCACCTATTGAGGCGCTATCTTCTTCACAAATGATGCAAGAGCAGTATTGGCAGCGTACCAGGGGCAATGTAAGGACTGCTTTGGAACAGGCAGTTGAAGCTTTGGAAGCTTATGGTTTGGAACCGGAAATGGGGCATAAAGAATGTGGCGGCATCAGAGGACAAATGGATCCCGAAGGTCATATGACTCATGTTATGGAACAATTAGAAATAGACTGGAAATATGCTTCCGGGCTGCAAACAGCGGACAATGAACTTTTAGCTCGCACTATAGTCAAGGAAGTATTTAGGATGAATGGGTTGGAGGTAAGTTTTCAGGCTAAACCAATTTTGGGAGTCGCCGGCAGCGGTGAACATGTGCATGTGGGACTGGCAGCAAAAATGAAAAGCGGTAAAATAGTTAATCTTATGTCTCCTACAGATTTGAATCAAGAATTTTTGTCAGCAGTAGGTTATGGTTCAATTATGGGTCTTTTGAAAAACTACGAAGTCATAAATCCCTTTGTTTCTGCTACCAATGATTCGCTTAATCGTTTGAAACCGGGGTTTGAAGCCCCGGTTTGCATTGTTACATCTTTGGGTTTAAGCCCTGATATTCCCTCACGCAATAGGACCATATTGGCTGGACTTGTACGAGATGTTGATAATCCTTTGGCTACCCGTATTGAAATGCGCTCGCCAAATCCTTTTACTAATACTTATTTAGCTTTAACGGTTTTTTATTTGGCTATGCTTGACGGTACTAAAGCTTGTGTAGAATCAGGAAAAAACCTTAAAGAATTAGAAGCAGAGTTATCTAAAAAATATGGAACAGATGGTTTCTATTTGGAGAAGGATAGAGAATATCGCACTGAAGAAGATGTTTTTGATGATTTTAGCCCGGAAAAGCGCAGCAAATTGTTTGGTAAACACCCGGCTACCGTTTGGGAGAATATGCAGGCATTTAAAAAATATCCGCAAAAAACAGCAGTTATTACACGTGGAGATGTTTTGAAACCTGTTTTTGTAAATTCTTTTGCACAAGGTGCCTTGATCAGGTGGCAGACAGAATTGCTTACACGTTTGATCCCTGAAAACCATGATTTGATTGTTAGTATGAAAAAATTACATAAAGCTGGCGATCCGACTTTGAGTTGGGATAATTCTGTATGGGATGAAATACAAAAACTGCGCGTCCTCCTAGCAAAAGATACTAGTGAAAAACTTAGTGTTTTTACTAAAATTCGCAAGGCTGTCGCTGAGGGTGACTTCGCCCTAGCTTCGTCTATGCAGGTAGAAATGCAAGAAAAAATTGAAGAATTAAAAAAATTGTACCATGATTATGCCAGCAATATAATTG
>JAAYAE010000347.1 GCA_012719555.1 Acholeplasmataceae bacterium
ATTGGGTAGTTTTCACTCGTACTTATAGAAAATTTCTGCTTTCACGGATGGTAACGCCATTGCTCTACATATTAGCTTTTGGCATTGGGCTGGGGCGCAATATTTCTGTTGATGGTGGTAGCTATTTAAGTTTTATAATACCTGGCATGATAGCAATGAATTCTATGAACATTTCTATTAATTCAGTGGCTAGTCCACTTAACATGTCAAGGCTTTATTACCATACGCTGGAGACCTATATTATTTCACCAATTTCAACTTGGGCTTTTGTTTTAGGAAAGGTTTTTTCAGGGATTTTACGTGGCGTTATATCTACAGGAATTATTTTGCTTATTTCCTATGCTTTGGGTGTGCAAGTTTATATAGGCGGCTGGTTTTTTCCAATATTAATACTGAATTGTGGAGTTTTTGCTGCTTTGGGAGTGGCTGCCGCTATGGCTATGCCAACCCATGAAGACATGGGGAATTTCAGCACTTATGTTCTAGTACCTATGTCATTTTTATGTGGGACTTTTTTTAAAGCAGATGGGTTTCCTCCCTTCATTAAATACTTTTTAAGTGTATTGCCTTTGACTCCTGCCTCTAATGCTCTTAGGGCCGTGGCTCATCATCAGGCTTTGCAATGGGGATGGATAGTTGTTATGCTCGTGTATCTGATATTATTCTTATATGCAAGTTATTGGCTAATCGCAAAAAAAAGAGAGGAGTAAGGTATGCGAGCACGTATTAAAGTCTTGCTAATTGATTTAATAGGGCTTGTTATTTTGCCGCTCATTTTTATGCAAACAGCTTTTGCCGGCACATTTCAGGTAGAAGCTGTTTTTCCTTATAATTTAGAGCAGAAAAAGCTTGATACAGTTTATGGCGGCAGCACAAATCCTTTGTATCTGAATATTGAAAGCGCCAATTATGATGATGAACAACCGGCTAAAATAACAATAACGTTACCACAGGGATTGCAGGTTGCTACAAACGCTAATAAATGGCAACAGACTATTTTGCCTAAGGAAACAATAGTAACGTCAAATTGGAAATTAGCTGCTCATTACACCCAAGTATTTGATTTATTACCGTTACTGGCAACTTCGAACTTAGCTGTCGGCAATAATATTATTAAAGTTGTGGTGGAAGTTGGTTCTGCTACGACTGAAAAAATAATTAACTTTAAGAATAATGCAGAAAATGTTAGCGCAAATAGTAAGGAGAAAATAGATACTAATAAAGAATATAATTGGTATATTAATAAACTTACACTACCTGTAGATAATCAAGGAATACGAGATGAAAAAGTTAGTGAAGGAAGTATTTATGTCAGAGATACTGAGTTTGAAAATTTAAGAAATCGTATGGTTGGTGAGGGAGCCACAAATTGGGCGGCTGTTTATAATCATCCGGCCACACATTTACTATTAGAGCTAAGTAATCCACAGCGGGATACTAAGGTCTTAAAATTTAAGGCAGAATTGTTGGATAAAATATCAGGTGATGTTGTTAGCGGACTTTGTACTGCCAATCAAACAGATGATAACCAAGAGCAAGGCTGGACAGCTGGGA
>JAAYAE010000348.1 GCA_012719555.1 Acholeplasmataceae bacterium
CCTGTCTTAGTTTTCTTTATAATAGGTAGATTTAATTTTTCAAAAAGCAAACTCCCTAATTGCTTAGGCGATTTTAAATTGAATTCTTCACCAGCCTGTTCTTGGGCTAAACGTTCTAATTCTTCTACTTTACTTTTCATTTCTATAGTAATAGCAGTCAACATTTTTTCATCTATGGCAATACCGGTAAATTCCATTTTGGCCAAAACTTCCACCAAGGGCAATTCAATAGTTTTATAAAGCTTAGTCAATTCCCGTTCTTGTAAAAATTTCTGCATAACAGGGACCAAAGCACCTAAATCCTGCACGGTACCCCCGTCATTAGGAAAAACATAGCGATTAGCAAGTACTTGTAGGGAAAAAGCGTTCTCTCCTGCTTCATACAAGTAGCCTGCAATAGCTACATCCTCTAGAATCCCAGCCAACACCTTGCCTTGTGCTAAACAGACCTTAGCTAACTCCTTGCCATCACAAACTGCCTTTGCTGCCGCAGAATCAGCCAGCCAATTATAAACTGACGGCCAAACTCCACACTCTTTATTGAACACATAAACTTTTTCTCCCATCAATATCTCTAGGTGAGTCAGGCTCAAATTAGGGATATCTCCCTCTGCAACATAGGTAAGTGGTGTAATAACATTAGCAGCACTAATATTTTCAAACAATCTATCGGCTTGTGCCTGTCCTGTTATTTCCACGCGCGGATAATGTTCCACTTGTGAATAAGTTTGACTGCCAAACAAGTCCATAACAGATGTTTCTTCGTCAGTACCCAATACAGCAGCAAAACGTTCCCACAAATTTCTAAACTCTAACTCTTGCATCATACTGCGTACTGTTCCTGACATTCCCTTCAAGGTGTACTCCGCAAGATTAGTAGATATGGGGGCCTGTCTGCAAATAGTGGCCAGTTCTTTAGAAAGAAGCGCCTGCTGTTTATTGGTGGTAAGCTTTTCTTTAAGGCTCTTACCATTTACCTTATCAATATTATTTAATACGTTTTCAACAGAAGAGTATTCAACAATAAGTTTTAATGCGGTCTTGGGCCCTACGCCAGGGACACCGGGAATATTATCGCTTACGTCACCCATAAGCCCTTTAATATCTATAATTTGCAAAGGCTTTAAGCCTGCATAATTCTTAGCAAATTCGTCAGCATCATAAATCTGTATATCGCTGATGCCCCGTTTTGTATAGTAAATTTTTACGTTATCGTCTATGAGCTGGAATTCATCCTTATCTCCGGTAACAACAATTACATCCATATCTTTAGGTGCTGCAGTTGCTAAGGTTCCTATAATATCGTCGGCTTCATAAGACTCTAAATCCATGGTATTAATTCCCATTTCCTTAAATAATTCCATAGCAATGGGAAACTGTTCTGATAACTCACTTGGGGTTTCCTTACGTTGTGCTTTATAGGCTTCATACTTTTCGCTGCGAAAAGTCTTTCTTGATTTATCAAAAGCAATAGCCACATATTTAGGTGACAGCTCATTTAAAAGCCTTAGTAACATATTGCAAAAACCATAAACAGCACCTGTATTGACATTTTTTCTGGTTTTAAGTGGTGGTAAGGCAAAAAAAGCCCTATGAATAAGGCTGCTGCCGTCAATAATTAAAAATTTTTCTGACATATGCGTACCATCCTTTAAATTTTTAGAACTTCATTGAATATTATAACACACAAATCACCCATATATGGGTGATTTGTGTGTTATAATATTCAATGAAG
>JAAYAE010000035.1 GCA_012719555.1 Acholeplasmataceae bacterium
ATTCCTATATAATTAATATGATTATAACGTAAAAATAGGGGATGTCAAGAAAATTATATAATTTACAAATAAAAAATAGTTTACAAAAATTTTAAAAAATATTGACAAACTGTAATTACATGTTTATACTTAATAACAATATAGATGATAGAGGAGCGGAAAGCATTAGTACTTCGTCGAGAATGGTATCTAGGACGCGAAGGAAAGGGTTACCGCCGAAGTTTAGCAACAGCCATGTTGCCTAAGCTGGTTCGTTAGTGAATAATTAACGAACTGTCGCCAATTATTTGGTGGAGAGCTATCTCAACAAGTTTATTTTTATTTACCAGTGTTGGTATATAAAATACAAGCCATTGAGAACTCTCTTTGGCTTGTATTTTTTTTAGTTTAGAAAGGGTGTTGAAAATGGTAAAGGTATTAGTAAATGGAGCTTTGGGAAGAATGGGCAGCGAAGTTGTTCGCACAGTCTTAAATGAGAAGGATATGGTTTTAGTTGGTTGTGTTGATATACACGGAGCAGGAAAAACTGTAGAGGGCCAATTGGTAGAGGAAGAGCTTAAAACCGCTTTAGATAAATATAAACCTGACGTTGTAGTAGATTTCACTAGACCTGACGTGGTAATGAATAATTTACGAGTCATTTTAAGTAGTGGTGTCAACGCTGTTGTTGGTACCACAGGCTTTACAAAAGAAGATTTGGCTGAACTTGACGCACTGGCAACTACAAATAAAGTGGGAATATTAGTGGCTCCGAACTTCGCAATGGGAGCAATTTTAATGATGAAAATAGCTTGTGAAGTAGCAAAATATTTCCCGCAAGTGGAAATTATTGAGATGCATCATGACAAAAAACTTGATGCTCCATCAGGTACAGCAGTTTTAACCGCACAAAAATTAGCAGAAGCTCGTGGTGGTTATGTCGCTCAGGGACATCCTGAAGAAGTTGAAAAACTTCCGGGCGCACGTGGAAATGACTATGAAGGCATGAGAATTCACAGTGTTCGTTTACCAGGGTTTGTTGCTTCTCAAGAGATTATTTTTGGTAGTGCAGGAGAGACCTTGAAAATTCGCAATGATACTATAAACCGTGAATGTTATATGCCGGGAGTTATGCTTGGCTGTCGTAGTATGGTGCAAAAAACCGGGTTGGTATATGGATTAGATAAATTACTCTAAAATTAATTTTAGGAGGAGATAGATATGAGACAATACAATTTAGCAATCTTAGGAGCAACAGGTGCTGTAGGACAAGAATTCATCAAGTTATTAAATGAGAGAGATTTTCCTTTTGCGGAGTTAAGACTTTTGGCATCGGCCAAAAGTGTTGGACGAGAGTATGAAGTAAAAGGAAAAATGTATCCTGTACAAGAAGCAACAAAAGATTCTTTTAATGGAATTGATATAGCTCTTTTCGCCGGTGGGGCCATTAGTAAAGAGTTTGCACCTATTGCTGTTAAAGCAGGAGCAGTAGTTATTGATAATTCCAGCACTTTCCGTATGGATCCTGAAGTGCCTCTGGTTGTACCGGAAGTAAATCCGGAGGCTATTTTAAAGCATAAGGGTATTATTGCTAATCCAAATTGTTCCACAATTATCATGGTAATGGCTTTGAAACCAATATATGATTTATCTAAAATTAAAAGAATTATTGTTTCTACTTATCAAGCGGCTTCAGGAGCAGGTAAAGATGGTCTTGATGAATTAACTGATCAAATAAAGGCGGTTGCAGCAGGAAAAGAAATGCAAGCTAATATTTTTCCTAGTGCAAGTCAACCAAAACATTATCCTCTTGCATTAAATCTAATTCCTCAGATTGATGTTTTCTTAGATAATCTTTACACCAAGGAAGAAATGAAAATGGTTAATGAGACTAAGAAAATATTTAATGATTATGATATGAGGACTACTGCAACTACGGTTAGAGTGCCTGTTTATCGTAGTCATAGTGAATCTGTTAACATTGAATTAGAAGATGAATTGGATTTAGGGTTAATGGCTGATGCATTACGTGCTTTCCCCGGAGTTACATTACAGGATAATCCCAGTGAGCAAATTTATCCCATGCCTCTTTATACGTCTAATGAGAACGATGTTTATGTAGGTCGGCTGCGTAAAGATGAATCTGCTCCTAAGAGTTATAATCTATGGTGTGTTGGTGATCAAATCCGTAAGGGTGCGGCACTTAATACCTTGCAAATTGCTGAAACAATGATTAAAAATGGCTGGTTATAAGGTGGAAAAAAAGATGAAAATTATAGTACAAAAATTTGGTGGAACTTCCGTAGCAACGGCTGAAGCAAGAGAAGCAGTTAAAAATAAAGTACAGTGCGCTATGACAAAAGGGTACTCACCTGTAGTAGTAGTATCTGCTATGGGGAGGAAAGGTGATCCATATGCAACTGACACCTTGATTGGTGTGCTCAAAGCAGCTAATATTTCTGTAAATAACCGTGAGATGGACGTTATGATGTGTTGTGGTGAATTGATTTCTTCAGCTGTTATGACGGCTACTTTGCAAGCTGCAGGTATTAATGCTATGGCTTTGACCGGAGGTCAAGCGGGAATAATTACTGATTCACAGTTCGGTGCAGCTAAAATTAAAAATATTGATACCTGCGAGTTAATGAACCTTTTAGAAGCCGGCGTTGTTCCGGTGGTTTGTGGGTTCCAAGGTATGACAGAAAATCACGGAAAATTTACTACATTAGGCCGCGGTGGTAGTGACACTTCTGCTGCTGCGTTGGGAGTTGCATTGAATGCCGATTTAGTGGAAATATATACTGATGTTGAAGGCATTATGACTGCTGATCCTCGTATTGTTAAAGATGCTAATATTTTACAACAAATTTCTTATGATGAAATTTGTCAAATGGCACACCAAGGGGCAAAGGTTATTCATCCCCGTGCTGTGGAGATTGCCATGCAGAAAAACATACCTTTAGTAGTAAAGTCTACTTTTTCTGAGGCTCCAGGAACTTTAATCGGCGCTAATTGTTGTTCTAAGATTTGTGGCGAAATTGCTATTAATGAACGCATAGCAAGCGGTGTTACGTATTTAACAGATTTGGTACAATTCCGTGTTAAATTGGATAATAACGATTTAACCAGCGGACAGAGATTATTCGATGAATTGGCTACAGGCGGAGTTAGCGTAGGA
>JAAYAE010000036.1 GCA_012719555.1 Acholeplasmataceae bacterium
ATATTAAAGACCCGGAAAAACGGGCAACTATTGCAGAAATAGCAGGAGGGCAGCCTTGGGTAGTAAATGCTCCGGTATTCCTGATGTTTTGTGCTGACTTACATCGAGCTGAGAAATATTGGAAAGATGCTGACAAGAAAGTTTTTTCTAATCATGAAACGTTTGTTGTAGCAACGGTAGATGCCGCTTTAGCTGCCCAAAAAGCCTATATTGCTGCTCAATCAATGGGATTAGGGGGCGTTTTTGTAGGCGGAATAAGAAATGACATTAAAGCTTTATGCGATTTATTAAAACTGCCACAATTAGTTTACCCTGTTTTTGGTATGTGTCTAGGTTATCCTTTGGGAGAACAAGCACAAAGGCCGCGTCTTCCACTTGATGTCATCTTTAAAACGGATACCTATGATGAAACCAAAGATGAGGCATTAATTAATGAGTATGACCAACAGGTGAAAGAGTACTATATAAATAGGACTTCAGGGAAAATAGATGATACTTGGAGTGAACGGTGTGCTAAGACCTTAATGGAAAAACCTAGATATGAAGTCAAAGACTTCATAAAAGCAAAAGGATTTACCCTATCCTAAAAGGTTGTGAAACAGCGCAACATATAAATATTCATAGGGTTCATTAGTCAAATAAAAGTTACCCCTAAATGTTGTAGGAAAAACATTTGGGGGTATTTTTATATTAAAAATAAAAGTTATTGACATATGCCATAAACGTTGTATAATAAAAAAGTAAACGACATATGTCATAAACTGTAGAGGGGAGGAGAACACATGCCTAGACCAATGAAATGGAGAAAAGTATGCTGTTTGCCTGAAAGGAATCAGTTTGGACCTTTAAGGGCGGAGGCTAATTTGGAAAATTTTGTTAAAATGACGGTTGATGAGTATGAAACGATTCGTCTAATTGATTTGGAAGATTTAACACAAGAAGAATGCGCTAAGCAAATGAATATTGCTAGGACTACCGTACAAGGTATTTACAATGAAGCCAGGAAAAAACTTGCTCAATCTTTAGTTAATGGAAAGGTGCTCTTTATTGAGGGGGGCGAATATAGATTATGTGATGGCCAAGGTAAAGGCAAAGGGTGTTGCGGTAGCGGTTGTCAAAGACACGGACATTTTGAGTAATATGCAGAAATAGAATTATACCATTTACAGTTCTTATTACTTTGTTAGAACAGAACGGAGGAGAATATGAAAATTGCTATACCGGTAGATGAAAATGAAAAGGAAACAGGGGTGTGTATTTCTTTTGGACGGGCCCCATATTTTATGTTTTACGATATTGAAACAAAAAATAGTGAGTTTTTGCTTAATAGTGCAGCGGAAAGTCAAGGCGGAGCGGGAATTAAGGCCGCACAATTGCTTGTGGATAATAGGGCTGATGTTTTATTATCGCCACGTTGCGGCCAAAATGCTGCAGAAGTATTGCAGGCAGCTAATATTAAACTGTTTAAAACACTAGGAACTTCTGTCAGAGAAAATATTCAAGCTTTTGAGGTTGGTAAGTTAGCTGTATTAAGTGAAATTCATGCAGGTTTCCATAATCACGGAGGAAAATAGATGAATGTAGCAGTATTAAGCGGCAAAGGCGGTACCGGTAAGACTTTTGTATCAGTTAATTTAGCTGCTGCTGCCCCAAAAGCTATTTATATTGATTGTGATGTGGAAGAACCTAATGGCTATTTATTTTTTAATCCGGAAAATATTGTAGAAGAAAAAATCACAGTTAAGCTGCCTGTTGTAGATCATGAACTTTGCACAGGTTGCCGTAAATGTGTTGATTTTTGTGCATTTAATGCTTTAGCTTACATAGGTGGCAAAGTAAAAATTTTTGATGAGGTTTGTCATTCCTGTGGTGGTTGTATGTTGGTTTGCCCGGAAAAAGCTGTATCAGAAAAGGATAAGACTATTGGTATTGTGCAACAAGGTCAGTCAAAAACAGTAACTGTAAAGACAGGAATATTAAATGCAGGAGAGGCATCAGGCATTCCTATAATCAAAAATCTATTGCAAAATATAAAAAATACGGAACAGCAACTAAATATAATTGATTGTCCTCCAGGTAGTTCCTGCATAGTTATGGAAAGCATTAAAGACGCAGATTATTGTATTTTGGTGGCAGAACCAACTATTTTTGGCCTGCATAATTTAAAGATGGTTTATGAGTTAGTCCAGTTATTTTCTAAACCTTTTGGTGTGGTTTTGAATAAATGCTCAAAGGGTAAAAATCCTGCTGAAGAATTCTGTATTAAAGAAAATATTGCAATTCTAGGCAAAATATCTTTTGACAAGATGTTGGGAACAGAAAATTCTAATGCTCACATAATAGTTAGACAAAATGCACAATACAATGAGCTATTCACTTCTTTGCTAGGGAAGGTTTGTAAGGAGGTGCAGCATGAAACAACTACTGGTGCTTAGTGGTAAAGGTGGTACTGGCAAAACCACATTTGTAAGTGCATTTATTAAATTGGCAGATGCTCACGCCTACGCTGACTGTGATGTTGATGCCCCTAATTTACACTTACTTATGGGACGGGGAATTTCTCCGGAGGAAACCGACTATTATGGTATGCCAAAAGCAGTAATAGATGCTAAGCTTTGCATAGGTTGCAATAAGTGTAAATCTTCTTGCCGCTTTGATGCCATAGTAGTTAAAAATGGTTATACGGTTGATTATTTTGCCTGTGAAGGCTGTGGTGTTTGTGCAGCTATTTGTCCTTTGGGTGCTGTTACTATGCAACCGGCAATAGCAGGAAAACTAAAGCTGTATAGGCAACAAAACAAGGTTTTTTCTACGGCTCAATTAAAAATTGGCAGTGGTACTTCAGGAAAACTTGTTACCGAAGTGAAAAAAGCTATGAATATAAAAATGCAAAAGCAAGATATTGCAATTTTGGATGGCTCACCGGGAATAGGATGTCCGGTAATAGCGTCTTTAAGTGGCGTAGATTTTGTTTTGATTGTTGCTGAACCTTCTATGTCAGGAATAAGCGATATGAAGAGAATAATTCAAACAGCAAAAATAATGCAGACGCCAATGGCCGTTACTATTAACAAATATGATACTAATCTTTCTAAAAGTGAAGAAATAGAAGGGTTCTGCCTAGAAGAAAATATCCCTTTTATTGGGGTAGTTCCTTTTGATAATAGGGCAGTTGAAGCAATAAACAGTGGTAATACTATAGTTGACATAGACTGTGTTTCCGGTAGAGCAGTGAAGGAAGTTTATGAAAAACTAATAAAAATATTATAATAAAAAATGGAGGAAAATTTATGAAAATTGCAGTAGCTAGTGAAAACAATATGGTGGCAGGTCATTTTGGACATTGTGAGACTTTTACTATTTTTGATACGGAGGGTGATAAGATTCTTAAAAAAGAAGCAATTCCCAATCCGGGGCACAAACCGGGATTCTTGCCAAATTTCTTAAATGATCTCGGTGTAAAGGTAATTATTGCCGGCGGTATGGGCGGCGGAGCAGTAGATATATTTAACGAGAAGCAAATTGAAGTTATTGTTGGCGCTAGTGGCAAAACAGAGCAAGTTGTAACCGAATATTTAAATGGTAATTTGCAGTCTACCGGTTCTATCTGCCATGAACATCAGCATCATGATGAATGCGGAGAATGAGACAGAAAATATTTGTTGTGAAATGCGGATAACTGATAAAACAAAGAATCCCCCTATAAATGGAGCAATAAAGCCATTTATAGGGGGATTCTTTGTTAAGTTGAGGTCTTTATGCTTTATTAATATAGCCCCTGTTCATTTAAGTATTTATTAATTTTTGCCAGTTTCTTTTTGTTATCAGTACCAATTTTGGCACTAATATGAGCACAGAGTAATTCACATAAGAACTGCACAGAGGTATAAGAGGTAAAATAAGTATTACTGCCAATATTTACCAAAAGTACTACATCAGCGTATTTTGCAATAGGTGATGTTGCATTGTCAGTAATTAATATAATTTTAGATTTGGAGTCAAAAGCCATTTTAGCAGTAGTAATATCTAGATTGGAATAACGAGGAAAGGAAATTATGATCAAGATATCTTTGGGATTACAACTAGCTATAAAGTCGAAGGGGGTCATAGCTTGGCTAGTATTTATAAAAACGTTGTCAACTAATTGGTTAAGAATCAAGGCTAAGAATTCTGCCATGCCGGCTCTGCTTCTAGTGCCTATCACAAATTTTCGCTCAGCATTTAATAAAAGTTCACTTGCCTCTTCAAATTCGCCTTTTTTGTTTTGCAAAGCTATTGAGTTTATGTTATTGAAAACATTATTTTTATGATTTTCGAATAAATCTATATTTGACAGTGAGGCAGCACTTTTAGCCAATCTTTCGGTTGGTACCGTCAAGGACGCTGACAATGACGGAATCTCTCGTGCTTGTTCTTCTCGCAGAAATTTCTGAAACGTTGTAAAACCGTTAAAACCTAGTGCTCGAGAAAAACGGATAACCGA
>JAAYAE010000349.1 GCA_012719555.1 Acholeplasmataceae bacterium
ATTTTATTGTTGCTCATGGCAGAGGGCACATAGCGCCCCTGTTTAAGGTCAGTTTTTGTTGTACAGCGTTTACCGCTGCCATGACGCACTTTACGATCCTGGCCCATATCAAGAATCATTTTGGGCAAAGGAAAAGATTTATCAATATTATCTACTTTTTCTTCAGGTGCATTATTTTCAGGATTTTCCTGCTGGTCCTTTTTTTCGTCTTCCTTATCATCTTCACCATTATCGTCATCACTATCGTCGTTATCCTCATCCTGCTCTGTTTCTCCATTATCATCATTGGGTAGCGGAGGCGGAGACGATGCTTCATCACTATTGTCCGGCGGATTATCCTGTTCGTCTTGTTCTTGTTGTTCCTGGTCATCTTGTTCTTGCTCAATTTCTTGATCATCTTGTTTTTGTTCTTGTTGCTCAGGCGGCTTTCTCATACGGTGTGGCAAAACATATTGAGCAGCCTCTTCGATATCTTTTGGCAGCATATAACTACGTTCTGCAAGTGCTGCTATAGCCTTAGCCGCTTCTAGCATGTAAATTTCTGCCCTATGTCCTGCACAAAATGCCTTTGCGCACATTTGCGCGGCCAGCTGCATCATAGCTTCAGATATTTCAACAGTAGCTAATGTTTTTTGTGCATTATTTATTCTATCTAACAACTCTTTTGTTTGTTGTGCATAAGCTTTTTTAAACCCGGCAATATCATGACTGAAATCTAGGAGTCTACGCATAATTAGTTTGCGTTTCTCCAGTTCTTGTTCATTAACAGCCTCGGCATACATACCAAATCTATCTAAAATAGAACTAGTTAAAGAACCCTCTTCCGGATTCATAGTACCAATAACGGTTGTATTTACTACATGGCTAAAACTTATACCGTCACGTTCGACTAGATTGACGCCGGAAGAATTTGCGTCCAATATGGCTGTCAAAAGTTCAGTGCGCAATAAATTCACTTCATCTATATATAGAATATTATCATTTGCTCTACTTAAAATTCCCGGTAAAAATTTTCTCTCGCCCATATTTACAGCATATTCAATATCTATACTGCCAAAAAGCATATCCTCAGTAGCATTTAATGGTACTTCTACTATAGTTCTTGGTCCACAAAGTTCCCCACAAGCTCTCACAATACTTGATTTAGCAGTACCCTTAGCCCCTCCAAGCAAAATCCCGCCGGCCTTAGGATTTACAAGGGCTATTTCTAGCCCTCGTTTCAACATTTCTTGTCCCACAAAAGCAACAAAGGGAAATAGTGCATCGGTCTGCATGTATAATTCCTCCCTTTATTATTGTTGATTTAAAATACTTTCTACTTTTGTCCAGTCCAATTCGCCATCTTCAAATGGACGGCGGCGCATACGATGTGGCAGCACTAATTTGGCCGCATTTTTTATATCATCCATAACTACTTCCCTGCGCTCGTCAAAAGCAGCAAGAGTCATAGCCGTCTTAATTGTAGTTATATCTGCACGGTGGCCATCAACACCCAGCTCTACTGCTAAAGTTGCAACAGCTTCCAATAATTTATCAGTAACGACTACATTTTTAAGTACTTCACGCGCCTTCATGATTTTATTGCCCAATTCTTTTTGTTCTTCTGCATAAATAGATATAAATTTATCTGCATCTTCTTCATAAGCCAAGCGACGTTTTATTACTTCTACACGTTTTTGAGGATCATGTTCCCCTGTAACGACAACTGATAAGCCAAATCTATCTAGCAATTGAGGCCTAATATCCCCTTCTTCAGGATTCATAGTCCCAACCAACACGAATTTAGCAGGGTGAGAATATGACACCCCTTCACGTTCCACCGTATTTACTCCCATAGCTGCCGCATCTAAAAGAACATCCACTACATGGTCATCTAAAAGGTTTATTTCATCAACATATAAAATATTTCTATTTGCTTGTGCTAAAATACCTGCTTCAAATTTCTTTTCACCATGTTTAATAGCCTGTTCGATATCAAGCGTCCCCACAACCCGATCTTCAGTAGCACTGACCGGTAATTCTACAACCTTCATATTTATAGCTGTTTTTGCTAGTTGCATGCCTTTTTTATATTTTGCGCTACAGGCTTCGCAAAGTAAATTTGGTTCCAGAGGATCGCAATGAAAAGGACAGCCTTCAACTGCATCCATTGCAGGTAACAATTCTGCTAAAGCTCTTACTGCCGTAGATTTCGCTGTTCCTTTTTCTCCTTTAATTAAAACGCCACCCAAGGCAGGATTAATA
>JAAYAE010000350.1 GCA_012719555.1 Acholeplasmataceae bacterium
ATATTTTAACATTACTGCAATATTAAATACAAACAATTTATTTTGCAAAAAAAACACAATATCACTATAATGTAATGTAAGAGGTAAAAAATAAGAAATCAATTTTGTCGTTTACACAAAATTCGGCGATTAAAGAAAGAAGTGACCTTTATGCTTACCAAAACAGCATTAAAAACCCTTTTTGAATTATGGAAGGAGGGGGGATTTTCCGTTGTTTTTTGGGATGGAGAAGAGGTATGTTACGGCACCGTAAATCCGGCCTTCAAAATCATTTTCCACAGAGAACCTAAGTTAAGTGATGTTAAGGAAGATATAATTCTTACCTTGGGAGAGGCATATGTGAAAGGAATTATTGATTTTGTTGGACCTTTGGATAATGTCATTGCCACAATGTTTAAAAACAGTAACGATAAAGCTAAAGCAGATTTTAAGCTGCAAGCTTTGGCTAGGCAGTTGAAAGAGGTAGATGAATCTGTAGAAAGTCTAAATATACATAAGCATTATGATTTGGGAAATGATTTTTTTTCTCTTTGGCTTGATAAAACCATGTCATATTCTTGTGCATATTTTAGGACAGACGAAGATACGCTTTACCAAGCACAAATACAAAAAATTGACCATAGTTTGAAAAAATTAAATTTAAAAGAAAATGAAAAGTTGTTGGATATAGGTTGTGGTTGGGGTTGGTTGGCTATAAGGGCAGCTCAGCAATATAAAGTGCACGCAACCGGGATAACCCTGAGTAAGGAACAGTATGAGGGCGCTTGTGCCAGAGTGCGTGATTTGGGGTTGGAGGATTTAGTTGATATACGGCTAGAGAACTATATGGATTTAAATCCCAAGCAAGAACAATTCGACAAAATAGTGAGCATAGGTATGTTTGAGCATGTAGGGAAAAAATATTTACCTCTTTATTTTGCTAAGGTTACGGAACTTTTAAAAGGCAACGGGACATTCTTATTACACTCTATTATGGGCAATTTTGAAGCACCAACTAATGCATGGATGAAAACATATATTTTCCCGGGTGGATATGTACCCACCTTGAGGGAGACCATGCAGCTTTTGCCGGAATTTGATTTTCGAGTATTACATCTAGAAAGTTTGCGTCGGCATTATGCAAAAACCTTGGATTGCTGGTATGATAATTTCCAGCAAAAACTTCCTGAAATTGAGAAGATGTATGATAAACAATTCATCCGTATGTGGCGTTTATACCTTACCGGCTGTGCCTCAGCTTTTCGTGTTGGGGGGATAGATGTTTATCAATGTCTGCTAACAAAAGGGATTGACAATAAAAGACCTATGACAGCTGAATATATGTATAAATAGCTGTTGTACTTAGCTGTTATTGAAATTAGGCGCTATAGCAGTTTTTCCCCTATTCCTACAATATCGTAACCTTTTAACTGTCCTATTTCTTCTTGAAAGTTGCTGGAGCATAATAACTCAAGAATATACTTTACAGGTTCTTTGTTTAAATCGGAATTGCGAATAACAAGGTCAAAACTCTCCTTTTGTAGAGGAATAAAGTCTACTTTAGAAATTTCTAAGGATGTTCTTTCGGGTCCCAGAGCGAAGTCAGCTCCATTTTTTGCTACGGTATTAGCCGCTACTAGGGGCGAGGTTACACTCCGAAAATACCCTTGTATTTTTTGTGGGTCTATAGAAAGTTTTTTTAGCATACTATCTAATAAAACACGAGTACCGGAACCTTTCTCTCGATTTAAAAATATAATATCTGTGCGAGCTAGGTCTTTGAAACCAAAAATATTTTTGGGGTTACCATTAGCAACGTAAAACCCCTGAGTACGGTTACAAATGTGATAAACGCCTATATCTTCCCCTGGGAACAATTTATTAATAAAAGGGAGGTTGTAGGTGTTTGTTTTGTTGTCCCATAAGTTGCAGGTAGCTAATGTTACTTGCTCTTGATACATAGCATATAGTCCATTATAACTGTCAAGGTATGAACGTAACATTTGAATATTGCGGAATTTTTGATTGATAAGATTACATATTTGGTCTAAAATCTCATCTTGCCCGCTTAAAATGAAGGTTGGTGGACTAGGTACGATGTAGGGATCA
>JAAYAE010000351.1 GCA_012719555.1 Acholeplasmataceae bacterium
ATATTATATTAATAAATAAAATGATAGTGTAAAGTGAGATATGAAAAACAAAGATTAAAAAAATTTGATGATTATAAGTTTTTTAAAGTGGAAAAATTCTCTAAGCTTAGGTGATTTAAAGTAGTCCGCCACCCTTGACTGCATGACAAATTAATGCTCTGAAATTTGCACCGACGGCGAAGAAACTCAAAAACAAATAGAGTCTACCGTCGTGTTCACAGCATTATAGCATTAATTTGTAATGCCATCAAGGGCAAGTCCAAAGGATGGCTAGGTATTTACCTCAGGCTCAAAAATCTAAAAACAAATATGCGTTAAGCCGAAGGATTTTTCTGCATATTCAGAATGGTTTGTTGACCAAGGTAAATAAGCAGCTGCCACTTGGCAGGCATATTACCTGCATCAGTTAAAATGTCTATCTCATTTAGTGGTTTCCAATAGTTATAAGGATGAGGACGTAGAAAGTTATAATAAGCAACCCAAAGGGATACGCCGTAGGCTGCACCGTTTTCACTTCCATAACCACAAGTAACACGATAAGAGAATTTGAAAGTGCGGTTGAGCCTTTCTACTACTTGTTTTACCCAACGAAATTCAGTAGATACGGCATCATCATTGGTAAGTCCAATGACTTGAGTAACATCAAAATCCCATCCATTCACGAGTTTGCACTGCTGACTGGCAAGTGGATAGGCGCTATAGCCATCTGCAATGAATTTTAGAGCTTTATTAGGAAATGTCTTGAACTTTTCAAAAGCCATTCGTATTGCAAGGATGCATGGACCTACAGCACGAGTATCTGATACTTGATAGCCTAAGATTGACTTTTTACAGGCATCCATGATAAACCAAACATAATGTTTTACACCTTTAACTTTGATATAAGTTTCATCTGCAGAAAGAATGTTTGAAGGTTTATAGTCAAAGGTATCTACAAATGGCTTGATAACTGCGGCTGCAGTCATAGCATATTTGGCAACCATAGTGTGAGAGATTTTTATTCCATGTACTTCTTCCATAGCATGAGCTGTTTGTCTAGTAGATAATTTAAGATTTACGTGATAGGTAAGGCAAAGCCCCATGATATGGGCATTGAACTTTTTATACTTAAAGTTAATTGCTCTAGAAGAAAGTTCATGTAAGTCCATCTTAAAAAAATCTATTGTGAATTCACGATAGATATAGTGAAGCTTGTATTTATGCTTATCAGAAACATCTAGGTCTTTAGGCAGTTTAGCAAGGTTTTTACGATAGTAAGAACACTTTGAGTTAATGCATTTATGCACTCTAAAGTGCTTACGATCTTTTTTAGCAACTAAAATATGTCCGCAATAAGGGCAGCGCAAAGCTAGTGGCCTATTGTAGATATTTGTTTCGTTAAATAGTTCTCCACATACTTTGCATTGATATTGACCTTTAGAGCCGTTATTTTTATAGATATATTGGTGCGGAGCACCACAACGAGGGCATACGGTAGATTCAGAAACCGCTGATTTTTCAGATCTACGATTTACTGGCTTAACAGTTTTGCCATACTTGTGTTTGTAATAAGCTAAAAGTAGTTGATAATCTATAGGCTCTGGATTAAAGATTTTAGGCAGTTTATCCACCTTAAACTTTTGGTATTCAGGACTATGTGAATCTTCAAAAGCCCACTGCTTAAGAGGAATATATTTAGCAATAAATAAAAGTAGTAAACTAATTTGTTTTAAAAGGTATTGATTATACAACCATAAATAAGTTATAATTGGGTTCAAACAATGACACTTCCTTTCTGTTTTTTGTGTTGCCGTAGACTCAATTATAACAGAAAAAAGGG
>JAAYAE010000352.1 GCA_012719555.1 Acholeplasmataceae bacterium
CCGACTTCATCCAACTTTTCTGCAGCAGGCAGCATTTCTTCTATTTTCATCCGTGTTTCTATAAGTGATTGATGGGCATCCCTCAATATTGTATCTGTTACTTTTACCTGTCTTAGCGTCATATGAGTCTCCTTCCATTTCTTTTATATTTATCCGCCGTAAAGCGAGAGCAGTACCCCAGCAACGATAGCTGATCCAATAACGCCGGCGACGTTTGGACCCATTGCATGCATCAGTATAAAGTTTCCAGGCTTTTCTTTTTGTGCAACTACCTGTGATACTCTTGCAGCCATGGGAACTGCAGATACACCCGCTGAGCCCACTAGTGGATTTACTTTGCCTCCGGAGAGGTAATACATCAGTTTTCCCAACAATACACCGGCTGCTGTGCCTACCGCAAATGCTGCAAGACCTAGTATTATTATTTTTATGGTTTCAAACCTTAGAAAGTTTTCTGCATTTGCTGTCGCTCCCACTGTTACACCTAAAAATATTGTGATTATGTTTATAAGTTCGTTTTGAGCGGTTTTTGACAGTCTTTCTGTTACCCCGCATTCTCTAAACAAGTTACCGAGCATGAGACATCCGATTAATGCAGTTGCATCTGGTACTAAGAAACTTGCAAGGACTGTCACTATTATCGGGAATATTATCTTTTCTGTCTTTGAGACGGGCCGGAGCTGTTCCATTGTAACCTGGCGTTCTTTTTTCGTTGTAAACAGACGCATTATAGGCGGCTGGATTATCGGCACAAGCGCCATGTATGAATACGCAGATATTGCTACAGCTCCCAAAAGGTGTGGTGCTAGTTTACTCGTGAGAAATATGGCTGTCGGGCCGTCTGCTCCCCCTATTATCCCTATTGACGCAGCTTCTTTGAAGTTAAATCCTAATAGGGAAGCACCTAAAAATGACGTAAATATTCCAAATTGTGCAGCGGCTCCTAAGAGTAAGCTTTTTGGGTTTGCAATAAGCGGCCCGAAATCTGTCATGACTCCTACGCCTAAGAAGATTAAAGGCGGGTATATGTCAAGTTTTACGCCCTGGTATATCCAGTATAAAAAGCCGCCTTGTTCCATTAGATCTGCAAGTGGTATGTTGGCAAGGAGTATGCCAAAGCTTATTGGAACAAGTAGCAGCGGCTCATATTCCTTTTTTATTGCTAGGTAAAGCAGGACAAAAGCTACCAATATCATTAATGCCTGGCCTATTGTTATGTTTAAGTATCCAGTACTTTTTATGAAATTGACGATTTGTTCAAGCACGGTCTTCCACTCCCGTTTATTTTATTCTATAACTGCTAATAAATCCCCGGTGTTTACGGATGTACCTTCTGTTACTTCTATGGTAACTGTTCCACTTTCTGGTGCAAATATTTCGTTTTCCATTTTCATGGCTTCAAGTATCATGATTACATCTCCTTTTGATACTTGGGCACCGGACTTTGCTTTTATTGACAGTATGGTCCCTGGCATGGGGGCTTCTATGGTGGTCTTGCCGACAGTGTCTGTTGCTGGTTTTGGTGATGCTGCGGCTGGTTTGGGCGCCGGGGCTGCTGATGCCGGCTGTTGTTTTTCTTCTGGTTTTGCTTCTACTGCTGATTTTTGTTGTATGGGGGCGGTGGGTTGCGTTTCTCCTCCGATTTCTTCTACTTCTACTTCGTAAGTTTGACCGTTTACGGTGATTTTATATTTTTTCATGGTTTATTC
>JAAYAE010000353.1 GCA_012719555.1 Acholeplasmataceae bacterium
AAATAAGCGGGATTTTTAGACTAATATTAATGGAACGCATTCCACATTGCGGAAAATAAAAGATTTTTTTCCTTATTTTTTATTAACTTGTAATGTGAACCATATGTTATTTGTTTGGTAAACAAAATGCATAGAGGAGGTGGTAAGGAATTTAATTGTCTTGGCTATTATTTAAAAATTGGGAGGTTTTTGTATGAGTAAAGTGTGTACATTGTCAGAAGCAGTATCTAAGTATGTAAAAAATGGGGACCACATTGTTATTGGTGGTTTTACCACTAATAGAAAACCTTATGCTGCGGTTTATGAGATTTTGCGTCAAGGATTAACTGATTTTGTTGGTGAAGGTGGTCCTGCCGGCGGTGATTGGGACTTGTTAATCGGGGAGCATCGTGTGAAGGCCTATAATAATTGCTACACAGCAAACTCAGGCGTTACTAATGTATCTCGAAGGTTTAGAGATTTTTTTGAAAAGGGCATGCTAAATATGGAAGATTATTCTCAAGATGCCATTATGCTTATGTTACATGCTGCATCTTTAGGGTTGCCTTTTTTACCGGTAAAATTAATGTTGGGCACTGATTTGGCGGCTAAATGGGGTATTAGCAAAGAAGTTCGTGAGACGATAGATAAAATACCTAATGATAAATTTGTCTATATGGACAATCCTTTTAAACCAGGAGATAAGGTAGTAGCTTTGCCTGTGCCGGAAATTGATGTTGCGATTATCCATGTACAAAAAGCATCTCCGGATGGTACTTGCTCTATTGAGGGTGATGAATTCCATGATGTGGACATAGCAATTGCTTCCAAGCGTTGCATTGTTACCTGTGAAGAGCTGGTAAGCAATGAGGAAATTCGCAAGGATCCATCTAAAAATTCTATTTTTTGTGCTTGTGTAGATGCAGTAGTTCACACTCCTTATGGAGCACATCCTTCTCAATGCTATAACTACTATGATTATGATAACGCCTTCTTGAAAACCTATGATGTTGCAAGTAAAACACAAGAAGACTTCGAAGCTTTTTGTAAGGAATGGATTTATGATGTAAAAGATCAGTATGCTTACCTAGATAAACTTGGAGCTAGCCGTTTGATAAAATTAAAAGTAGTACCTGGTCTAGGCTATGCTTGTGATATGACAAAGGAGGCAAAATAATGGCGGATTACTCTAATTATACAAACAAAGAAATGCAGGCTGTGACTATTGCCAAACAAATCCAAAATGGTCAAGTTGTTATAGTAGGTACAGGGTTGCCATTAATTGGAGCTTCCGTAGCTAAAAGGGTTTTTGCACCGCAGTGTAATATCATCGTCGAGAGCGGTTTAATGGATTGTTGTCCTATTGAAGTGCCTCATAGTGTTGGTGACTGCCGCTTCATGGCCCATTGCGGAGTACAGTGGCCGAATATTCGTTTCGTAGGGTTTGAAACCAATGAGTGGCTGCATAATACGGACAGACTAATTGCTTTTATAGGTGGAGCCCAAATAGATGCTTATGGTAATGTTAATTCTACTTCTATTGGTGATTATAATCATCCCAAGACAAGATTTACAGGCAGTGGTGGAGCTAACGGTATCGCTACTTATTCAAATACTGTTATAATGATGCAGCATGAGAAACGTCGTTTTATGGAAAAGATAGATTATGTTACTAGTGCAGGATGGATGGATGGCCCTGGGGGACGTGAAAGAGCTGGATTACCGGGCAATCGTGGGCCATTAATGGTTGTTACTGACAGAGGTACAATGAAGTTTGACGAGAAAACAAAACGTATGTATTTAGCCGGTTATTATCCTAGCTCATCTCCTGAAGATGTAGCTGAAAACACTGGGTTTGATATAGCTGTTAGCAAATCGGTAATTTTGGAGGCTACGGATCCGGAAGTAATTCGAATGATTAGAGAAGAAATAGCCCAAGGCCAAGTATTTATAAAAGTTCCTGTTAATAAATAAGGATAGTAGAAGGGAGGATTAATAATGGGTCAATACTCAATGCCAAGATATTTTCAAAATATGCCTATATTAGGCAAAGAGCTGCGCAGCGAAAATACTGAAAATATAGCTGAGCTCAAAGCAGTTGAGCAGGAAATAAAAGACTTAATTAAAAAAGTAGAGGATGCCGGGCGTTCCACGGAATCATTAAACGAAGCAGGACAAATGACGGCTATGCAGCGCATACTAGCTTTGGTAGACCAAGATACTTGGAGACCTCTGAACAGTTTGTACAATCCGGAGGGTAACGATAATGGTTCTACAGGTATTATTAAAGGACTGGGCTGCGTAAATGGAAAATGGGTCATGATTGTTGCTTCTGACAATAAAAAATTGGCAGGTGCCTGGGTTCCCGGTCAAGCCGATAATTTGTTGCGTGCATCTGATACTGCCAAAATCTTGCGTATTCCATTAGTGTATTTGCTTAATTGCAGCGGCGTAAAATTTGATGAGCAGGAAAAAGTTTATCCTAATCGCCGGGGCGGCGGTACGCCTTTCTTTAGAAATGCAGAGCTAAACCAAATGGGGATTCCTGTTATCGTTGGTATTTATGGAACCAATCCTGCAGGCGGAGGTTACCACAGTATCAGTCCTACGGTGCTCATCGCTCATGAGAAGGCAAATATGGCAGTAGGCGGTGCAGGTATTTTGGGTGGCATGCATCCTAAAGGCTATATTGATATGGAAGGTGCTGAACAAATCGCTGAAATGGTGGCTAATTCCGGAAAGCAAAAGTCTCCTGGTTCAGTGGATGTACATTATAACGAGACAGGTTTTATGCGTGAAGTATATGCTACTGAAGAAGGCGTGATTGAAGGAATTAAGAAATACGTTGGCATGCTGCCAGCTTATAACTTGGAATTTTTCAGAGTAGATGAACCCTACCTGCCAAAATTTGATGCTAATGACTTGTACTCAATAGTGCCAATGAACCAAAAACGCAATTATGATATTTACGAAGTTTTAGCCCGTATTTTTGATAACAGCGAATTCATGGAATATAAAAAAGGCTATGGGCCTGAAATCGTTGCCGGACTGGCTAAGGTTAATGGGTTATTGGTTGGTGTTATAGCCAATGTACAAGGTTTGCTGTTAAATTATCCGGAATATAAGGAAAGCTCTGCAGCTATCGGTGGCAAGTTATATCGCCAAGGACTAATCAAGATGAATGAATTTGTAACCTTGTGCTCCCGTGACCGTATACCTTTGGTTTGGATACAGGACACTTCCGGTATAGATGTTGGTGACGATGCCGAGAGAGCTGAACTACTAGGGTTAGGTCAGTCCCTAATTTATTCTATTCAAAATTCAGGCTTGCCTTCTTTTGAGATTACCTTGCGAAAAGGCACTGCGGCAGCTCATTACGTTTTGGGCGGTCCACAGGGCAATGACACCAACGCTTTCTCTATTGGAACCGCGGCCAGCGAGATATATGTTATGAACGGGGAAACGGCAGCGACGGCAATGTATTCTCGCCGTTTAGCCAAAGATAAGAAGGCTGGCAAGGATTTGCAGCCTACTATAGACAAGATGAACAAGCTTATTGAGGATTTTGTAACAAAGTCAAGACCAATTTTTTGTGCCCAGGATGGTATGGTAGACGAGATCGTGGATATGTGCATGCTTAGGCCGTATGTTGCAGCTTTTACAGAAGCTGCTTACCAAAATCCTAAGTCTGTATGCCCGGTTCACCAAATGTTATTACCCAGAACTATTAGGGATTTTGAAACTTTTGTTAAGAAATAATAAAAGTTAGCCTATTTGGGAGAGAAGACAACCGCATGCTCTTATAAAAAGAGAGTCATAAAGTGCCGCTCCGATCATGACCGGCGCTTTAAAAAAACGTCAGCTATTGTAAAAAAG
>JAAYAE010000354.1 GCA_012719555.1 Acholeplasmataceae bacterium
AATTATATAGGAATAATGTGTTTTTTCTGTAATATATAAATAATATAAAGCCAAAGGAGAATATATGAATAAAAAAGCAATAATTGCCATGAGCGGTGGTGTTGACAGTTCCGTTGCCGCCTTAATAATGCAACAAAAAAACTATGAAATAATAGGCACTACACTTCGACTCTATGATAATAAAGACATTGGGCTTAGCAATACGCATACTTGTTGCTCATTAAAAGATGTGGAAGATGCCAGAAAAGCTGCCTATAAATTAGGTATCCCCTACTATGTCTTTAATTTTATAAACAAATTTCATGAAAATGTAATTAATCGCTTTGTCCAGGGCTATTGTACAGGGAATACTCCTAACCCCTGTATTGACTGTAATCGCTATATAAAGTTTGATGCTTTGCTAAAACGTGCCAAAGAAATAAATTTTGAGTATGTTGCAACCGGACACTACGCCCGCATAGAACATGCAGGTAGCCGCTACTTATTAAAAAAAGGAATAGATAGCACCAAAGATCAAAGTTATGTTCTCTATAATTTAACGCAAGATCAATTAGCCCATACTCTTTTTCCTCTTGGAGATTTGCGGAAATCTCAAGTAAGAGAAATCGCCTCTGAATATGGTTTTGCTAATGCTCAAAAACACGATAGTCAAGATATTTGTTTTGTACCTGATGGAAATTATGCTGCCTTTATAGAAAGATATCTTAATAAAAAATGTCCACCAGGCAATTTTATTGACACAGACGGCAATATTATTGGTAAACATAATGGAATTATTAACTATACGATTGGTCAAAGAAAAAAACTTGGCTTAGCTACCGGCGAACACTGTTATGTTTGTGAAAAAAATAGCATAAACAATACTATCAAAGTAGGCAATGAAAATTCCCTTTTAACAAAAAAGCTTATTGCACATGACTTAAACCTTATAGCACTGCCAAAACTGGATTTTCCCTTAAGGCTCAAGGTTAAAACTCGTTATAGACAAATTGAACAATGGGCAGTTGCCGAACAAATTGGCGAAGATACTATGCAAATTATATTTGATGAATCTCAGCGTGCTATAACTCCCGGGCAAGCTGCTGTGTTCTACGATGGTGATATTGTTATAGGTGGAGGAATAATAGAGTAAAAAATGCTAGCCATTAATAACGGCTAGCATTTTTTTACATTATTTTGTACTACCAAAGCCACCACTACGAATAGCCTTGTCATCAATATTGTCTTCATCAATAGTAAGGTATTCATAGAAGATACCTTGAGCAATTCTCTCGCCTTTTTTTAACACTAAAGCATCATCACCGTGATTAACCAGTGCAAGCATAATATGCCCTTCATTATCAGCATTATTGTAATAATCAGAATCAACAATACCTTGGTTGTTAACTAAGCTAATGGATTTTTTTACAGCCATGCTGGAACGAATATGTATTCCAAGATACTCATTTATTTGCATGTAAGCCTTAATCCCTGTAGGAACCATTACCAGTTTATTTACTGGCAATGTTA
>JAAYAE010000355.1 GCA_012719555.1 Acholeplasmataceae bacterium
ACATTACTAAGAGATAAATTGACATTATTATAACCTTGTATATAAGGAACTTGTGGAGAAAAGGTTCATAACCCTCTCTCTCCGCTGAAAGGTCTGGACAAAACCAGGCAATAACAGAACAGAAACCTACAAGTCATTGACTTGTAGTTTTTTTTTGTATCCAATTATATTTCTTAGTTGCAATATTTTTTGCCATCCCTTTAAAAATAAATAAATGAAATGGTAGAACCGAATACCAATATAGCCTTCCCCACAGTCCTAAAGGACGGAATGTGGCTGTTTGAATCAATTCATTCTCACTATTTATTATAAATTCCAACCAAGCTTCACCCGGTAGTTTCATTTCAGCGTAAAGCAGCAATCGCTTTTTGTTTCTATCGGCGACTAGCACCCGCCAGAAGTCTAAAGCTTCTCCCGCGAATATATCAGTATCACTCTTTCTTCCACGTCTAATTCCTGTACCTCCAACAATCTTGTCAAGGAAGCCTCGAATATTCCATAGCCAGTCGGCGTAATACCAACCACGATCTCCGCCAATAGCAAATATATTATCTAACGCTGCGTCAGGCTCATCTAATTTTACTATTTTCTGATCACTAAAACAACCTTTAGTGGGAACAGATATATGTGCCGATATCCCATTTACCAACACCTGGCTGCTTAAGGCATCTGTCCAGCTCGATAATACCTGATTTTGTTCAATTCGGTCAAAAGCTAACTGTATGGCTTCTTTGTAACTGATAAGCTTTATTGGAAATAGTTGAGGGAGATTGTTGGGTTTACAGACTACTTCTACTTTCATGCTTTTAACAAGGTTCGTAGCCAGCGAAAAGTTGGTTGATGTTACGAAGTACAACCAATAAGAAGATAGCTTCGGTGTCATAACAGGTACTACAAATATATGTCGTTTCAGATTTCTTACTTCTCCAAACTGGAGTAGCATTTCTTTAAAAGTCAATACATCTGGCCCTCCAATATCATAGCTCTGGTTATATGTTTCTTCACGAAGTAATATTGCCGATAAATATTCGATTACATTCCGAATAGCTATGGGTTGGCATTTAGTTTTAAGCCATTGCGGAGCAATCATAATTGGTAATTTTTCAACCAAATCGCGCATTATTTCAAAATAGGCACTTACCGATCCTACAATTATACAAGCTCTCAAGGTTGTTAATGCAACTCTAGAATTAGCAAGTATTGTTTCTACATTTTTACGAGACTGTAAATGTTTCGACAAATGAGTTTCGTTTACAATCCCACTCAGATAAATAATTTGTTTGACATTTGTTTCTTCTATTCGCTTGACGAAATTTTGAGCCGATCGTTGTTCCATTTCACTGAAATCGCCTGATGAAGTAGACATTGAGTGTATAAGATAATATACAACATCTATGTCTGAGGGTATATTAGCTAACGATTCAGGCTTTAAAAAATCTACTTCTATTTTTGTAACTTGTGCTGTCCAATCATCGTGAATATAAAATCTTTTTACATCACGTACGCAACATACAATAGTATGTCCGGCATCTACTAAAACATGTAGAAGTCGTTGAGCAATATATCCCG